>JBDSOK010000278.1:0-8383 GCA_039914845.1 Nitrospiria bacterium
CGCTCGTGTCCCGCCACTTTCACCACGCAGCCTTCGGGCGCCAGATTGCCTTTTAAGATCACCAACCCTCCGGTCGGCTTTAACGGTTTGGCCATCGGCAGCACGACCTCTTGCCCCGGGGTCTCCACCGCGTCCGAGGCTTCGTCCGCCAAGGTCCGGCCGGTCGGCGTGAGTTGCGTGCCGTCTAAGAGGCCGGCGCGCACCAGACGCTGAGCGATCAAGGGAATGCCTCCCGCCCGGTCCAGGTCCGTCGCCACGAAGCGGCCTCCGGGCTTGAGATCGGCGATCAAGGGCGTGCGCGTGCTGACCAGGTCGAAGTCGTCGATCGTGAGCGGAATCCCCGCTTCCCGCGCCATCGCCAGGAGGTGGAGCACCGCGTTGGTCGATCCGCCGGTGGCGGCGACGCCCGCGATCGCGTTCTCGAACGATTGCCGGGTCAGAATCCGGCTGGGCCGCAGATCGCGCCTCAGCATGTCCATGATCGTCCGCCCCGCGCCGACCCCCACCGCGTCTTTGCGCGGATCGACGGCCGGGACGCCGGCGGTGTTCATCGCCGAGAGGCCGATGAATTCCATGACCGTGGCCATCGTGTTGGCGGTGAATTGGCCGCCGCAGGCGCCGGCGCCGGGACAGGCCGCGTCTTCGAGCGCATGGAGGTCCGCGTCACTCATTCGCCCCGCGGCGTTGGCGCCCACGGCTTCGAACACGTCTTGGATCGTCACGTCGCGACCCTGGAAGCGGCCCGGCTGGATCGCGCCGCCGTAGAGGATCAACCCCGGGATGTCGAGGCGGATCAGCGCCATCGCGCCGGCGGGGATCGTCTTATCGCACCCGACCAGGACCACCATCGCGTCGAAGAGATAGCCGCGGCCCATCAACTCGATGGAATCGGCGATGACTTCACGGCTCACCAACGAAGCCTTCATCCCCTCGGTGCCCATCGTGACCCCGTCGCTCACCGAGATGGTATTGAACTCCATCGGCGTGCCCCCGGCGGCGCGCACGCCGTCTTTGACCTTGACCGCCAGATCGCGCAGACCGTAATTGCACGGCATGGTCTCGGTCCAGGTATTGGCGATCCCGACGATCGGGCGCGCGAGATCGGCGTCGGTAAAACCGATGGCTTTCAACATCGCCCGCGCAGGCGCGCGGTCGCGGCCCTCGGTAATGGCGCGGCTGTGGGATTTCGGATCTGACATACCTGCTCCTTTCGGATAGGACCGGCTGGGAATGTGGGCACGGATCATAGCAGAAAACCCCCGGGTCCTCCAAGCCGTCTCCCCGGTTGCGCCCGCGTCAATCTCTTCGGTATGATTCGGGGTAGACACGGGGACGCGTGGCGTCCCGTTCTCTCGGCCGGTGCTGACAAAGATATGCCTTCGTTCCTTGACCTCGCCATGAACGGATCAACCGGCCACCCTGCTCTCCGGAGAGACCTATGCCCATCTCGGAATCGATGACGAAGGATCGCGACTCGTTGGCCCTGCTGAAGACTCTGGTCGCCTCAGCCCCCATCGGATTGGCGTTCATCGACACCGACCTGCACTATGTCCACGTCAACGAGGCGCTGGCGGCCATGAGCGGTCTGGCGGCCGACGATCACGTCGGCCGGACGCTGCGCGATGTCGTGCCCCAACTCGCGCCGGTGATCGAGCCCCGGCTGCTGAGCGTGCTGGACACGCGGGAGCCGATCATCAATTTCGACGTGACCGGGGAGACGCCCGGAGCGCCGGGCGAGCGTCGATCGTGGCTCACGAGCTATTACCCGATCATCGCCGATAACCGGATCCTGGGCGTGGGGCTGATCGCCACCGATACCACCGAGCGCAAACACATCGAAGAATCCTCCAGGGCGCGTGCCCGTCAACAGGCCGCCGTCGCCGCGCTGGGTCAACGCGCATTGGCCGCCGCGGATCTCCCCCTCTTGATGGATGAAGCGGTGGGCCTGGTGGCGCAGGGGCTCGACGTCGAATTGTGCGCGATCCTGGAAATGGGAACCGACGGCACCTTGCTCCTGCGGGCGGGCACCGGGTGGAAGGCGGGCCTGGTGGGATATGCCACGGTCGACGCGGGCAGCAAGTCGCAGGCGGGCTACACCCTGTCGTCGGACGAACCGGTGATCGTCTCCGACCTGGCCGGCGAAACGCGCTTCGTCGGATCGCTCTTGCTGCAAAGCCACGGCGTGATCAGCGGGCTCAGCCTCGTGATCGGCGGGCGGCATCGCCCCTACGGCGTCCTGGCCGCGCATACGCGCATTCCGCGCGTGTTCGGACTGGACGACATCCACTTCATGCAGGCGGTCGCCAACATTCTGGCCGGCGCGATCGAGCGCAGCGCCGCGCAGGAGGAACTGCTCAAGGCCAGCAAGCTCGAATCGATCGGACTGTTGGCCGGCGGCGTGGCGCACGATTTCAACAATATGCTCACGGCGATTCTGGGCAATATCTCCTTGGCCAAAATCGCGCTGGACCCGAGCAGTAAAGTGGTGGAGCGTCTCACCGCGGCGACCAAGGCCGGCCTTCAGGCCAAAAATCTGACCCAGCAACTGCTGACCTTTTCCAGTGGGGGACCGCCCGCCACCCGCGCAATCGAATTGGGTCCGCTCTTGAGGGAGTGGACCGGATTTGCGTTGCGCGGGTCGAGTCTCCGTCCCGAATACGCGATGGCCGACACGCTCTGGCCGGTCGAGGCCGATGAGGGGCAGATCGGCCAGGTCATCCACAATCTGGTGCTAAATGCCCAGCAATCCATGTCCTCGGGCGGCGTCATTTGGATCAGCGCGGAGAACGTGATCGTCGGACCCGAGCAGATGCCTCCGTTGGCGCCGGGCCGTTACCTCAAAATCGCGATACGCGATGGGGGACCCGGCATCTCGCCGGAACATCTCTTACGGATCTTCGATCCGTTTTTCACCACCAAACCCAGTGGAACCGGCTTGGGGTTGACGACCGCGTACTGGATCGTCAATCGCCACCGCGGCTCGATCACCGTCGAATCGATTCCCGGGGAGCAGACGACCTTCTTCATCTATCTGCCCGCCTCGCCCAATGCCAAGACCAGCCAGCCGGAGGAGCACGAGATGACGGGAAGCGCCCGGGGGAAAATCCTTTTCATGGACGACGAAGTCTTCATCCGGGACTTTGTCGAAGCCCTGCTGACGCATTACGGGTATGAAGTGGAGAGCGCGAAGGACGGCAGTGAGGCGATCGAGCGCTACCGCAAGGCGTTGGAGTCCGGCCGGCCGTTCGACGCCGCCATTTTAGATCTCACGGTACCGGGCGGGATGGGCGGTCCCGAGGCGATCAAAGCGCTGCGGATCATCGATCCGCAGGTCAAAGCCCTCGTATCGAGCGGCTATACCAACGATCCGGTCCTGGCCGATTTCCAGACCTACGGATTCTCCGGCGCGGTGGCCAAGCCCTATCGCGCCGAACAATTGGAAAAAGCGCTGCGCGCGCTCCTCCGCGGCAGCGGAGGCCAAACGCAGGACGCGGCATAGCCCAGATCCCACTTCGTGATGCGGCGCACGATGTCTCAACGAATCGGACTTCATGACCCGCGCTGAGCCGTCGCCTCAGGCGTCGGGGGAATCGGCCCCTTCCGTTGCGCTGAGCTTTCGTTTCCAGCTCCTCCTCCTGCTGATTTCGCTGGTCCTGATGGCCACCGCCACCGTGGGGTGGATCGCCTATCGAACGGCGGGCAGCCTCGTCACCGAGGCGGCGATCCAGGCGGTCGGCTTCGCCGCCGATACCCGCCGGGACCTCATCCTGAACATGGTCACGCGCCAACACGGCCGGGCGAATCTCTTCATCGAGACGTTGCCCAACACCTGCCCGCCCTGGTCGCTGATGGACCGCCAATGCGTGCTTATTCAGCTCCAACATTTGCTTGAGTTCGAGCGGGCGGAGGGCATCCGCCTTGTCCGGCCGGGCTTCCCACCGGTCACGGTCGGCCGATACCCCTCGGATCCCGCATCGCTCATCCCGTTCGAGCAGGGACAGTTCGGACGATTCAGGGGCGCCGCCGGCGGGAATTCCGGATATCTCATCGAAGCCGCCACGACCAGGGGCGTCACGATCCGGCTGGCATTCGACATACCCCTCCTCACCGTCATCTTGAGCAATCGAACCGATTTGGGGGAAACCGGCGAGAGCTTCCTGGCCGACGCCGACGGCGTGCTCATCACCCCCGGCCGGCATGTTCCGGCGGAGCAGCGCATCGCGACGTTCCCGATGCGCGAATGTCTGGCGGGACGGAACGGGCAAGCGCTTGCCCCCGACGAACGCGGCATCCCCGTCGTGCATGGCTTTCGCCATCTCCCCCAGTTCGGCGGCGCCTGCCTGATGGCCCACATCGAACAAGCCGAGGCGTTTGCCCCGGTGCGGGATTTGCGCAACCGCCTGATCGCCGTCTCGGCGTTCTTCGCCCTGTTCGCCACCGGCTGCTCGGTCTTACTCGCGCGAATGTATGCCCGCCCCATCGACCGCCTCACCCAACGCGCGCGCGCCCTCCAGTCGGGGGACTTCGAAAGCCCGATGCCGGTCGAAGGGCCCCGCGAAGTGCGGGTGTTCGCGCACACGTTCGCGGGCATGGCGGGCTCGATCAGCCATTCGCTCCGCGTGCGCGAGGCCGCGGAAGCGGAACGCGCCGGGCTGCTGGCGCGCGAGCAGGCGGCGCGGCGCGCGGCCGAGGTGGCCGTCGAGGGGATGAATGCCTCCCTGGTCGCCCTCCAACGAAGCGAGAATCAACTGCGATTGATCACCGACGCGCTCCCCGCGCTCGTGGCCTATGTCGATCGCGACGAGATCTATCGCTTCAACAACCTGGCCTACCACACCTGGTTCGGTCGATCGCCCGAGACGCTCCGGGGCAAGGCCGTGAAAGAGGTCTTGGGCGAGCGCGCGTATGACGCGGTCCGTCCCAACCTGGCGGCCGCCCTCGCGGGCCATGAGGTGGCTTTCGAAAGCGTGATCCCCTATCCGGACGGCAAGCCGCGGTTCGTTCGCGCGGTGTATATTCCGGACCGGTCGCCGTCCGGCGAGATTCGCGGCTACGTCTCGCTGGTGCACGACGTCAGCGAGGCCAAAGCGGCCGACACCCAGCGCGAGGAGTTGCTGGCGCAGTTGGAGTCCGAGCGCGGGCGACTGGAAGCTGTGCTGCGGCAAATGCCGGCCGGCGTGGTCATCGCCGAAGCCCCGACCGGCCGATTGGTCCTGGCCAACGACCAGGTGCGGGAGATTTTCCGCCAGGCCTCGGTTCCGCTCATGGGCTTCGGGGTGGACGAAGGTTATCAGGGGCTCTACCCGGACGGCCGGGCCTATGCTCCCGACGAATGGCCGCTGGCCCGATCCATCGCGAAGGGCGAGGTGGTGGTGGGCGAAGAGGTGGAAGGCCTTCGCGGGGACGGCACCCACGCCGTCCTCCGCGTCACCTCGGCACCGATCCGCGATCGCGAGGGGGCGATCGTGGCGGGCGTGATGACCCTCCATGACGTGACCGATCAGAAGCGGGCCGAGGAAGAAATGATCAAAGCCAGCAAGATGGAATCGATCGGCGTGCTGGCGGGCGGCATCGCGCACGACTTCAACAACATGCTCACCGCGGTGGTGGGTAACCTCTACCTGATCCGTCTGGCCGTCCAGTCCGACTCCGCGCTGCTCAAAAAAGTGGCCGATACCGAGAAGGCCGCGCTGAGGGCCCGAGAGTTGACCCAGCAACTCTTGACCTTCTCCAAGGGCGGCGAGCCGATCAAGCGCGTGTCGTCGATGGCGCACCTCGTGACCGAGGCCGCCACCTTCATCCTCAAGGGCGCCAACGTCCGGTGCACCTTTCGGTTGGCCGGCGATTTGTGGGCGGTGGAAGTCGACGAGGGACAAATCACGCAGGTGATTCACAATATCGTGATCAACGCGCAGCAGGCCATGCCGGAGGGCGGCGTCGTCACGATTCGGGCGCAGAATCGGACGATCACGGACCCCGACGAATTGCCGCTTCCGCCGGGGCACTATGTCGCGGTCTCGATCACCGATCATGGAGTGGGCATTCCGAAAAAACATCTGTTGCGGATCTTCGACCCCTATTTCACGACCAAGAGCCGGGGCAGCGGCCTGGGCCTGGCCACCACCTATTCCATCATCAAGCGCCATCAGGGTCATGTGCTGGTCGATTCCAGGCCCGGCGTGCGCACCACGTTCACATTGCTGCTGCCGGCGTCGGACAAGCCGCTGTCCCCGACCGGCCCGGTCGCGAACGCGGTGATCGCGCGCGCGTCGGGCTCGGTCTTGTTCATGGACGACGATCCCGTCATCCGCGAGCTGGCGGCCGTCATGCTCGCGGAGTTCGGCTATCGGACGGTCTGCGTTCCCGACGGGGAGCAGGCCGTCGAATCTTACCGAGAGACCCTGTCCTCCGGCGCGCCGTTCGATGTCGTGATCTTGGATCTCACCGTGCCGGGCGCGATGGGGGGCAAGGACACCCTGTCGCAGCTCAAGAAACTCGATCCCGCGGTCACGGCGATCGTCTCGAGCGGATACTCCAACGACCCCGTGCTGGCCCGTTATGAAGAGCACGGTTTTGCGGCGATGCTGGTGAAACCGTACCGCGGTGAGGATCTCCACGAGGTCTTGTCCAAGGTCAAACACAGTCATCGAGCCTAGCAGGGTGCTAGCAGGTGCTGACCAAGTCAGCCCACCACGCCATTCTCCGTCGTCCCTTGACCACGGGCTGGTCCACTTCGTACGATACCGGTATCTCGTCAAGAGGTCGGGGGCGTTTGTCTCTTGCGAAGTGGTTCCGCGCTAAGGTGTCGTATGGCGCTGTCGCTGCGAATCCAATTGTGCCTCGTCCTCGTGTCGTTCGCCTTGTTGTCGACGGCCACGGTCGGTGGGTTGGCGTACTACTCGGGCAGCCAACTCGTCAAGCGAGACGCCGGTCGCGCGGTGGAAACCGCCGCCCTGGTCCGGGAGGTCGAATTGATCTCGCTCCTCACCCGGCAACGGGATGCGGCCGCCCAATTCCTTCTGACTCTGCGGTCGATCTGCCTCCCACGCGATCCGGCCTGCATGCGGGGCGAGCTGTCGCAATTCATGGCGATCCAGCGTGCGGAGGCCGTGGGTATCGTTCGACCGGGCCTTGGAACCGTCGTCATCGGCGCGCTCGATCGCGAGCCGCTCGATCCGCGGGCTCTCGTCCATTTCTCCGGGGACAACCCGCTTCGCTCCTACCGCATCGCCGTTCAACCCTCAGAGGGCGAACGACTCACGGTTCAATACCCGATGGCGCTGGTCGCACCGATCTTTGAAAATCGCTTCGGGTTGGGCGATAGCGGCGAGGCGTTCCTGATCAACCGGCGCGGCCGATTCGTGACCCCGACGCGCGACCCCAATCGTTCAGACACCGATCCCTCGGACCGGGGCACCCGCCAGTGCCTTGAGGGTCGGAGCGGAACGGTGTGGGATCCCGATTACCACGCCACGCCCGTCATCCACGGCTTTCGCCCGCTGGGAGTCGGACCCGACGCGTGCATCATGACGCATATCACCAAGGCGGAGGCGGTGGCGCCGATCCTCCAACTTCGCACCCGCGTCCTCGGTCTCTCCGGTCTCTTCGCGGTCCTCGCCGTCGCATGCTCGCTGGCTCTCGGGCGGGCCTATACGCGTCCCCTCGCGCGCCTGACCGAGCGGGCCCGGTCGCTCCAGGCGGGCGACGTCGAACGCGAGTTTCCGGCGGAGGGACCGGTCGAAGTTCGAACGCTCGCCCGGACTTTCACCGTGATGGCGGCGTCGCTCACCGACGCCTTCGCGGCCCGCGCCGGACTCCTCGAGCGCGAGCGCGCCGCGCGGCTCCAAGCCGAATCGGCCCGGATCAGGACGGCCGTTCTCTCCGACGCGAGCGAGATCCTGGGCGAAAGCCTGCATGACGACCGGGCCCTCGATCGGGTCGCCCGGCTTGCGGCGTCGCATCTGGGGGACTGGTGCACGATCGACGTGGTCGAGGAGGGCACGCTTCGGCGGCGCGGCGCCGCGCATGCCGACCCCGAACGGTATGACGTCGACCACGTGTCCCGACGGTTGATGGCAGCCCTTGCGGTATATCCCAGCGCAGAAACCGTCCAGAGCCTCGAACCGCGGATCGCGCATCTCTCGACCGACGGGCTGGAGGGCTGGTCCTGTCTGCTCGTTCCGATCCGTGCGCGCGATCGAACGTGGGGATTGATCACGCTCGCGTCCGGCACGCGTCGCTACGATGAAGCGGACCTCTCCCTGGTCGAGGACGTGGCACACCGCACCTCGCTCGCCGTCGAGACCGCGTGGCTCTACCGCGAGGTACAACAGGGTCGCGCGCGCCTGGAGGCGGTGCTGCACCAGATGCCCGCCGGCGTCGT
>JBDSOK010000257.1:0-3390 GCA_039914845.1 Nitrospiria bacterium
CCTCTTGGCTCTCGACGCCGCTCATGCTGGCGACCACCGTGGCCGTTCCCCACGCGATGCCGGTCACAACGCCGGTCGGGCCAACGGTCGCGACCGACTCGGCGCTCGATGTCCACGTGGCTGTCCCACCTGGTTCAGGCGTTCCGTCGCTGGCGTACTGCGCCGCAGACAGCGCCACGGTATCGTTGACGGCAATCACCGCTGACGAGGGGATCGCCACCACGTGTGGAACGCGATCGTGAGGAAGGGTGACGGTTGCGACGAGGTCCAACTGATTGGTGGATGAGTCGGCCTCGGCCGCCGCACTGTTCACGGTGACGTGTTGGACCAGCACGCCGGTCGCGCGGGCAACCGTGGTTATCTGCACCGTAGCGCTCTCCTGTGCCGCCAGATCCGGCAACGAACAGGTCAACACGGCGGCCTGCGGACACGATCCATTGGCGGTCGCCGCCGAGATCAGCGCCAGGTCCGGGCCTAAATCATCGGTCAACGCCACACCGGTTGCTGGGCGGCCCCCCGTATTGGTGACCCTAATCTCATGGACGATCAGATCCCCGATGATAACGCTCTGCGAGTCGCCCAAGGTCAATGTCACAACAAGATCGGCGTCGGAAACCGCCTGACGGTCCGAGGCGCCGCCGCACGCGACCAAGGCCAGGAGGAGCGAGGTCGCGAGGACCGCGTGCGTCGCGCAATGTGTGTTGATCCGTTTCATCATCAAATAGCCTATGAACATCTCGACCTTATGCCGGGGAATCCCGTCCGGGCCGCCCTGATCGGGGCGTCACCCTAAATCGCTCGCCCTCAAGCGGGTTTCTCTACACCGTTGGACCACAAACTTATAAGGAATATTCTCCGTCTGTCAGGTGCCCAGTTATCCGCGCGACAGAGAAAAACCGCGGTCTAACTCCATGGTATGCGGCGGGATGGTATGAACGGGAAAGCCAGAGTGTCAAGAAAAAATTAGTCGGGAATTACGCAGGAACTTAAGGCGACTTTTCCCCAAACGAGAAATCGGCTTTCGTGGACGTTCGCGCCGGGATCGTGACGTGGGCCTCGCGCTTCCCCAGGGTAGGGTGCCACGCGGACACCGTGTAGGCGCCCGGGGGGATGTCGCTGATGGTGAACCGGCCGTCATTCCCGGTCATCGTGTAATACGGATTCTCCACCGGAACGAAGAACGCCTGCATGAAATTGTGCTGATCGCACTCCAGCTTGAAGATGCTGCCCTTCTTCCGGAGAATCACCGGCTTCTTCACGATCTGGCCTTTTTCAGGAAGCGGCAGGTTGAAAATCGTCGACGTACTCGCCCCGGCCACCTCGTACGCGTGGAAATTGTGCAGGACGCCGGAGACGGCCTTGGGATCGTTCGGGTCCGCATCCATATTCTCGATCTGAATGTCTTTCTTCTTGACCACAACCCCCGCGAACGCCGATGGGCCGCCCTGCACGAGAAATCGACACCCGTCGGCAGTCACCTTGGTCCCCATGAACTCAAACGGCTTCCCACCCTCGACGCCCTCGATCGCGATCACCACATCCCTGAGCGCATGGTCCTTGCCGATGGTGACCTCCTGCACCACCCGGTTGCCGTGACCGTCGGAATCGGTCTTTGAGCAGAACCCGGAGTTTGGAAACTTGCTGAACGCATAGGTCTTGGGCGCAGGCGGCACTCCGTTGAACGTCACCTTGCCCGTGAGCGTTCCTCCCTCCCCTGACCGTGTCTCGAAGTCTTCATCGTCTGGATCGAACTCGTTCGGTTCCCCCGGGACGACGACCACGAAGGGTGGGGCCCTCGTCCCGAGATTGACGGTGACGGTTGCGCTTCGACGATTGCCGGCGGCATCGGCGGCGGAGACGACGATCGCGTTCTTGCCCTCGACCAACGGTACGCCGATCGAGAATTCGCCTCGATCCAGGGCCAGGGGCGCGTCGTTGAGCAGCGCCTCCGTCACACCGCCGGCATCAAAGATCCGCCCCTCAACCGTGACCACGGCGACCTTGGTCACCGAGCCATCCACCGGCCGCGAGATCAGGATGTCCGGGCCGAGCGTATCGAGCGTGACCATGATCGAGTCCGTGCTCTCATTGCCGGCGCGATCCAGCGCCGTCGCGACAAGCGGATTCGATCCCTGCTCGGTCAAAACGACGTGAGCCGTGAAGGTTCCATCCGAAACGGCGGCCCGCACATCGTTGACCGTGACAGAGACCGTGGGGTCATCGACCGTGCCGGTAATGGTTACGGGGTTACGATTAAAAAGAGTTCCATAGGCCGGGGATTTGATGCTCACCGTGGGGCGGGTGGTGTCCGGGACCTTCGCGACGGTTGCTCCCGCGGCGGGTCGCCCGTCGTCCACCTTAGGACTCTCGTTCGCGAGGACCGGTGATTCGGGTATCGGAGGAGGGGTGTTGATGGGGTCCGCGGGCGCCGGCTTCGGACCACTCGGGTCAGAGTACGCTTTTCTCAATATTCACCCCGGCGAAGTGCTGCGGGAGGAGTTCTTGAAACCGATGGGAAGGTCTTGACACCGTTTCGTCTTAAATGTACATTTGAGCAAGTAATGGATGGGGAGGTCTACACCATGACGAAGCTTTCTACGGTGAAAGCTCGCGACCAATTTTCCGACGTGATCAACCGGGCGGCCTTCGGTAAGGAGCGTGTGGTGCTGACACGTCGAGGCAAGGATCTCGTCGCCGTTGTCCCGATGGAGGACATTGAGCTTCTACAGGCACTCGAAGATCGTCTGGACCTTGACGCGGTGCGCAAGGCTCTGAAAGAGCGGGGAACGATTCCCTGGAGCAAAGTCAAAGCCGATCTCGGCCTTTGATGCATGGTCTATACGATCGAGTTCAAGCCTTCAGCCGCCCGAGATCTTGCCAAGCTTCAGCAGGATATCCAGAAGCGAATTGCCGCGAAGATCAACGCCCTGGCACGCGAACCGCGCCCCCCTGGGGTTGAGACGCTTGCAGGTCAAGACGGACTGCTCCGCCTCCGCGTCGGGGACTACCGCATTCTGTATCAAGTCTTGAACAAGGTGTTGACGATCCTGGTGGTCAGGATCAGGCACCGCCGCGAAGTGTATCGCGATCTGTGATTCGGTATCTCTCCCGAGCCGTTGGTAATCGGTTCGCCGAGCCGGAGGTCCGGTACGTCGCAGCGTGGTCGGAGCGTCATGAAGGGGCAGCCGTTTGGGAGTCAGCACTGGGTGGATCAGTTGGTCGGGACCTGGAATCTCTTCTCGACGCTCCGTGCACGAGGGCGGCCGAGGAAGGAACTGGTGGTAAATGGTTCCTGACACCTTTTTTGGTGCGCGGAAAAACTCGACCATTGGTGGGAAATTGACCCAGAAACAAACCGATGGCTACTAACCGGCGACGTTGCCAGGGCTG
>JBDSOK010000038.1:0-5387 GCA_039914845.1 Nitrospiria bacterium
GCGATCCGCCGCCGCGCGGCGTAGCATCGTCCTCGTGCCGTCAATTGACGCTCCTATAGCGCTTTGTTAGACTTGCGCCGTGTTGGATCCCCAAGCCAAGATTTCCTCCCTGCACGACAACATCGAACGCGTCATCTGCGGGAAGTCCGAGGCGGTCACTCTGGCAATGGTGACGTTGTTGGCCCGCGGTCACCTCTTGATCGAGGACGTGCCCGGCGTCGGCAAGACGACGCTGGCTCAGAGCTTCGCTCGCTCGCTGAGTTGTTCATTCAAACGCATCCAGTTCACGAGCGACCTCCTGCCCTCGGACATCATCGGCATGTCGGTCTTCAACCAGCCGGCGCGGGAATTCGAGTTCCGGCCCGGGCCGATCTTCGCGAATATCGTGCTGGCCGATGAAATCAACCGCACCACGCCGAAAACGCAGAGCAGCCTGCTCGAAGCCATGAACGACGCACAAGTCTCGGTCGAAAACCACACCCATGCGTTGCCGCGCCCGTTCATGGTAATCGCCACCCAGAATCCGGTGGAGTACCAGGGCACGTTCCCGCTGCCCGAATCGCAGCTCGATCGGTTCTTGATTCGCGTGCGCATGGGATATCCCGGCGTGGCCGACGAAAAACGCATCCTCTCGGGACGACAAACCGTGCGGGCGGACGAGTTGGCCCCGGTCCTGACCGGCGAAGAAGTGCTCGCGCTGCAAGAGGAAGCCTCGCGCGTCACGATGGATGACGCGTTGACCGATTATCTGATGGCGATCGTCACCGCGACGCGGTCGCGGCCCGACCTGGATTTGGGCGTCAGCACCCGCGGCGCGGTCTTTCTCCATCGCGCCGCGCGGGCCCTGGCCCTCGTCGAAGGCCGCACCTACTGTCTGCCCGACGACGTCAAACGCCTGGTCGTTCCGGTCTTCGCTCATCGCGTGATCGTCAATCCCGGGGTGGAGTCCTTCGGCCGAGGCACCGACGATGCCCACGACATTCTGATCGAGATCCTCGACCAGGTCCCCGTCCCGCTCTGACGTTCGGTCCGCCCGTGCTCTTCGCGAACGCCACGGCCCGTCCCGCTGCCTCCGCCGGCCGGCCACCCGGCCGGACGGTTCGGTCGAGGGGCGTCGACCGGGGATTGCCTACCGCCCCCCGCCCGCCGATCCGACCCCGGCGCCCGACGCGCAGCGTGAAGGTCACGCCCGTCGGGATCCGGTATCTGCTGCTCTCACTGGCGGTCGGGCTGGCCGCGGTTAACACGGCCAACAACCTGCTCTATTTGTTGTTCGCCATGATGTTGAGCCTCGTCCTGGTGTCCGGCCTTCTCTCCGAACGCGCGCTTCGCCGATTGTCCGCCACACGAACGTTGCCGGGTCGGGCGTTTGCGGATGAGCCCCTCTCCTACCGATTGACGCTCGCCAACGGCAAGCGGTTCATGCCGGGATTCTTCCTTCGTCTTCGCGAGTCCGCCGGGGGGCTCCGGATCACCGCGCCTGAACTCGTCTGCCCCCGCCTCGAACCCGGAACCCAGATCGAATTCGACGCGACCCTGACCTTCCACGACCGCGGACTGCACCATCTGGACGGAATCGACGTCACCACCGCGTTTCCGTTCGGCTTGTTCGAAAAAACCTATCGCGTGCCGGCCGCCGCGCAGACCTTGGTCTATCCCTCGATCAGGCGCGTCGCGTCACCGATGCCGCGTCCCGGCGCCGAGGACCGGGGGGTCGAGGGGCGTCGCGGCGTGGAGGGCCTTCACCACCTGCGCGAGTATCACGTCGGGGACGACCCCCGCTACATCCATTGGAAGCACTCCGCGCGGCGAGCAACCCTGATCGTGCGCGAGCCGGAACGCGAGACCTCACGAACGGTGGCGCTCGTGTTCAGTAATCGCCTGCCTCCCGATCCCCTTCCGATCCACTCCGAGTGGTTCGAAGAGGCCGTGCGGCTCACCGCCTCGCTGGCGTCCCAGGCCATCCAGGACGGCTGCGACGTGGTGGTCGCGACCTGGAACGGCATCCATCCCGTCGGACGGGGCCGGCCGCATCTCGAACGCGTCCTGCGCACCCTGGCGACGATCGTGCCCTCGCCGCCCGCTCCCGGAGACCGCCTGATCCCGTGGGCGCTGGCTCGGCCGGCTCCGGCGCCCCATCTGATTCTGGTCTGGGACGACCCCGCCTGGTCGCGAATCCGCCCCCTGTGCGAACGGGTCTGGGTGATCGCGCAACGCGGTCAGTCCGAACGGGAGCCATGACCTCGACGCGGATCGCCTCGCACCTCATGGCGGCGGTGGGACTGGCCACGCTGGCCTCCACCGGCCGGATCGCTGCGCCGCTGCTCATTGCTGGCGGCTGCGGAGTCCTGGCCAGCCTGGCGGTGGATGCCCTCCGCATCGAACGGCGGATTCCCGCCGCGCTGCTCAATAGTCTGATCCTCCTGGCCCTTGGGGTCGCGATCGCCGAGTATCTCTGGACGTCGCATACCCTGCTCCACGTCGGCGCACACCTCTTGGTGTTGCTGATGTTCACCCGCCTCCGTCACGCCGATGCGCGCGAGTATCTGCAGTTCGTCGTGATCGTGTTCCTCCAGGTGCTCGCTTCCGCCGGCCTCACGTCCAACAGCGCGTTTGCGGTCTGGTTCGCGGCCTACCTCGTCGTCATGGTCTGGGTCTTGATGCAGTACCACGCGATGGAAGAAGCCGAACGATCCCCCGCCGCCGAACCGTGCCCCGGCCTGGGACGCTGGGCGGTGACGGCCGCCTTGGGCGCGCTGATCGTCACCGGGCTGCTCTTCGTCTCGCTGCCCCGCATGGGGTTCGGCCTGCTGGCGGCCACTCCCCCCGCCGACGTGCAACTGATTGGCTTCGCGCCCCAGGTCGAGGTGGGCTCGCTGGGATCGCTCAAGCGCGATCCCACCGTCGTCATGCGCGTCTCGGGAGAGACCCTGGCCGAGAATCCGCTCCGCGAGCCGCTCTATTTGCGGGGCGCGGTCTTCGACGCCTTCAACGGCCGGAGCTGGCTGAACACCGCTCCGGTGAGGCGGTCGCTGCCGCTCGACGGCGAGCGCCGCTTCGTGCTGGAACGGGTGCAACCCCGCTTCGACGTCTATACCGTCAAGTCCGAACCGATCGATGTGCCGGTCATCTTCACGCCCAGCCGGACGGCCGCGGTCGCGGGCCCGTTTTCGGCGGTGACGGTCGATGACCAGCGAACCTTCGCGATGCCGTATGCAACCCACGCTCGGACCACGTATCAAATCTGGCAGCGTCCAGCCGCCCAAGCCACACCGGAGAGCGAAGGGTCCTCCGAGCGGATGGAGCGTTATCTGGTCGTCGATGGATCGGCTCGCCTGGCCCGCCTCGCACGTGAGACGGCGGGCGAAAACACGCCGGCGGCCCAAGCCAAAGCGATCGAACGCTTCCTGAAACGACATTACGCCTACACGTTGGACGTTCCCGCTCCCGTCGGAGCGCCGATCGACGATTTCCTCTTTCGCCGGCGGTCCGGGTTTTGCGAACATTTTGCCAGCGCCATGGTCTTGATGCTGCGCGCCGTGGGCATTCCCTCGCGGTTGGTCAACGGATTTTTGGTGCAGGAATGGAACGAGTACGGGGCGTATTACCTGGTGCGACAGGGTGACGCGCACGCCTGGGTCGAAGCCTATCTTCCCGAACGCGGATGGGTCCGCTTCGACCCCACTCCGTCGGGCCTTCCGGCCGATCGCCCCTGGACCGGCTCGGTCGAGCACTATCTGGACCATCTGCGATCGAGCTGGGATCGTTACGTGGTGGAATTCGGCCTGGGTGATCAAAGCGACGCCCTCCAGCGAATCGAACGCGAATGGGAGGCGGCACGGAATCACCTAACGGCCTGGGGCCCGAACGCCGCGGCATCCTGGCGCACGCTGCGCGACGCGGCCGCCGGCGGATGGCCCATCGCCCTCGTGGCGGTCGGCCTGCTGGGCATCGCGGCGCTGGGGTGGCGGCGGTGGCGCCACGGCCGGCCCCGGGGCCACACCGGGGGGCTTCGCGTGGAGTTTTATGCCCGGTTGCTTCGGGCCCTCGCCGGACGGGGCGTCTCCAAGCCGGAATCGTCCACGCCATGGGAATTCACGACTGGGGAAGCCGCCGGCCTGCCGTGGATTGGGGAGATCCGCCACATCACGGGCTGTTATTACCGCATCCGCTATGGCGGAGAGGGCCTCGCGCCGGCGGAGAGGCAGGCAATCGAGCGGGCGTTGGCGATGATCGAACGCGCACCGAAAATCTAGCCGGCATGAATGGCACGGCGTTGTCAGTTAGAAGCGATAACGAAAGATTTCCGCTGAATATCGCGCGCCCTGACGGCCGGACGGGTCGGGCTCCAGGTGGGCGACGATCGTGGGAATTCGCCAGGTCAGGCGCCCCTCTTCCAGTTCGGCCATTGAGCGATAGGCCGAGCGGGACACGCCATAGACCGTTCCCCCGATCACCCCGATGGCCGCACCGGTGAGGATGTAGGACACGTGATCTTTGGGATGCGCGGTCAGCGCCATCACGGCAGTTCCCACCAGCGCCCCGATGGCGCCGCCGTAGAACGCATCCACCAAGACGTCGGGCAAGGTATTGTCCTGCGCATCGGCCACGTCCGCGCCGGACGCCCAGAGCAGGCCCACCATCACCGACACCGCCACGAACCTTCTCATAGGTATCCCTCCACAATAAGGTCGTCTCCGCACCGTCGCACCGACCGATCCCGCAACCGGATCGCGTCGCGTAATCGGCGGGGGGACGGCCCGCCAATCGCACTCACCGCGTCACGGCCCCCCATCAACACCGGCGCCAGCATCACGATCACTTTCCCCACCAGACCCGCCCGGAGCGCCGAGGCATGGATCTCGGACCCGCCTTCGATCAGCACCGAGGTGATCCCGCGCGCCCCCAACTGCCGCATGACATCCTCCAGATCGACCAGCCCGCTCCGCGACGCGGCCATCAGCACCGTCGCGCCCAACGCCTCGATGCGCCGGCGACGGGCCGCCGGGGCGCCGGCGATCGTCGCCACGTAGGTCGTCGATCCCGTCCTGGGCTGAAGGACGCGGGCATCCAACGGAAGGGCCAGTCGCTCGTCCACGACGATTCGATGCGGATCACGCCGCCCGGGAACCAGGCGCGCGGTCAGCCGCGGATCGTCCTTGAGCACCGTGCCCACCCCCACCAGCACCGCGTCGGTCTCGGCCCGCAGGCGATGGGTATACCGCCGCGCCTGGAGACCCGTGATCCATCGCGACTCGCCCGAGGCGGTGGCGATTTTCCCGTCCAGCGTCGCGGCAAATTTGAGCGTCACGAACGGCCGACCGGTCGTGATCCATGAGCGATAGGCGTCGTTGAGGCGGCGGGCCTCGGCGGCCAGCAGACCGACC
>JBDSOK010000108.1:0-4296 GCA_039914845.1 Nitrospiria bacterium
CCAATCTCTATCGCGTCCTCTCGGGAAGCGACGTCATCATCCCGTCATTCGAGTACGATCGCCGCGGCGCCTCGTTCCATTTGACCCTCCGCTTCTAGCCGTTCATGAACGGGTTCCCAGCGCGTCGGCCAGGCGTCCGAACTCCTGTAAGGTCAACGTCTCACCGCGGCGCTTGGGATCGATGGCCGCTTCCGAGAGGGCGGGGGCTACCGCGTCGAGGGGAAAGCCGCCGTCTTTGAGGGCGTTGGCGAGGACTTTCCGGCGATGACCGAAGGCGGCTCGAATCACGCGGAACAAGCGGGCTTCATCCTGCACGAGAATGGCCGGCTGGGCCTTGGGCGTGATGACCACCACCGCAGACTCCACCGCCGGTCGCGGGGTGAACGCCGCAGGGGACACGATGAACGCTTTGCGCGCATCGGCCGCATAGGCCACCGCCAGGGACAACGTTCCGTACGCCTTGGTTCCCGGGCCCGCCACCATCCGCTCGACCACTTCGCGTTGCAGCATGAGGACCATACGGATAATGCGTGACCGCAGCGCCAGCAGGCGGAAGAGAATCGGCGTCGAGAGGTAATAGGGCAAGTTCGCCACGACCGTAAACGGCGCGGTTTCGGACTCGAAGGGATAGACCATCGCGTCCCCGAGTGCGACCCGCACATGAGGGGCGTCGGCAAACTCCTCGCGGAGACGGTCGTACCATCGGGCATCGATCTCGACGGCGAGGAGCTCACCCGCGCCGCGGGCCAACAGCCGGGTCAAGATGCCGCGGCCGGGCCCGATCTCCACCACCCGCCCGGTCGAATCGAGTTGCGCGAGGGCGACGATCCGCTGCGCCACCCGTTGGTCGATGAGGAAACACTGCCCCAGCGAGCGCCGGGGCCGTGTGTCGGTCATGGCGCCGGCGCGGGGACCGGCGTCGGAGCCCCGAAATCGACTCGGGGCGCCTCGCGGGCCGCCTGGGCCACCTCAAAATAGGCCGCCTCGCCGAAGCCGAAGAGTCCCGCCACCAGCGATCCGGGGAAGCGGCGCCGGGCTTGATTGTAGGCTTGCACCTCTTCGTTGTATCGACGGCGCTCGACCGCGATCCGGTTTTCGGTGCCGGCCAGTTCGTCCATCAGACGAATAAAAGTTTGATCGGCCTTGAGCTGAGGATATTGCTCCACAATGACGAGCAGGCGGGCCAACGCGCCCGATAATTGCTCGTTGGCCGCGATCGCGTCCTGCGGAGTGCGGGCGCCGGCCAGCCGCGCCCGCGCGTCCGCCAAATGCGTCATGATCTCGCGCTCGTGAGCCGCGTAGCCTTTGACGGTGTTCACCAGGTTGGGAATCAAATCGGCGCGGCGCTGGAGTTGATTGTCGATTTGCGCCCACGCCGCCTTGATCGATTCATCCATTTGCACCAAACGGTTGTACGTGCCCATGACCGACAGGCCCATGATCGCGGCGATGACCACGATCACCACCAACCCGATGCCGACTCCCTTCATCCCCGCCCCCTTTCGCTGCACACCCTGTTCGTTACCATCCCCGCCCCGCTCCGCCGCCGCCGCTCCCGCCGCCCCCGAATCCTCCAAACCCTCCTCCGCCGCCGAACCCCCCGAATCCGCCCGTCGTCCATCCCCCTCCCTGACGCCACCCACCACGCCGGGATCGGCCGATCTTATTGGTGAGCAGCAGGAAGAGGATCAGTCCGCCCACCAGGAGCATCGTCCCTGCATCGAGGGCCCGCGGGGGCGCGCGCTCCGCTCCGGCGCCCTCGGCGCCGGCCCCTGCCAGACGGGCCAGGGCCTCGGCTCCGCGTGCAAGCCCTTCCCCATACTCGCCCCGGCGAACTGAAGGAAGGATGTCGGTGTCGAGAATCGCGCCGGCTCGCCCGTCGGTGACGACCGGTTCCAACCCGTAGCCGACCTCGATCCGCACCTGCCGCTCGCCGACGGCCATGATCAGGAGCAGACCGGTATCCCGTGCGGCAGAGCCGATGCCCCAGGCTTGGAACAGGCCGGCCGCGTAGGCGTCTAAGGCGGCCTCCGGCGCATAGGAGGCCACGGTCACGACCGCCAATTCGATGCCGGTCCCACGTTGCAGGCTCTCCGAAACGGCCGCAATCCGGGCCTCGGTTGCGGGGTCGATCACGCCCGCAAAATCATTGACGAACCCCTGCGGGCGGGGGTAGACGGCGGCGCCGATCAGCAGCGGCACACAGCAGAGCAGCGCCGCCGGCCATCGTCGATTCGCCACGCTAGTCTCCGATCGGCAGGCGGTCGGTCGCGTCGACCACACGCTCGAGTTGATCGAGGTAGGCGCCCGCGAGCGCCGAGAGATCCGCTCGCGACAGCCGGCGGCCCCCTCGTTTCAATTCCAACACCTTCAGGACCGGCTCGGGGTCGAACCCCGCGGCCTGCGCGGCGCGCATGACGGTTTCGGATCGCGTGGCGGGGGTCGAAGGACCGCCGGCCACACGACTGAACGCCCGCAGCAAGGGTACCAAGCCGGTGATGGACTCCGTCAGGAGACGTGCCGGGTCGGCCGCGCCATCCCCCCCGATAAAGGCGTGGCGAAACCGCATCACGTGCCGTTTGAATTCGCACTCGCATTGGCGGCGCAGGTCGGCGGGCCGGACTCTCAATTCACCGAAGGGATCGTCCCCATACAAGGTAACGTGCGCCGCTTGGATCTCCAGCATTTCGATCGGAAAGACATCCAGTGACCGGTGCACGTCGGCGGGGCTCATCAGCAGCGGCCGGATGCGATGGCGCCGCCACGCCCGGGAGAACTCACGAGCCGCCTGCAAGGCGGCCAAGGGCACGCGAGCAAGGAGCACGAGCAGATTGAGATCGGACCGGCCGGCGAGAAACTCGGGACCCGTCGCGCTGCCGTACAGGATCGCGCCGGTCAGGTCGGGGCCATACCGGGTTTTCAATTCGGCCACCGCGCGATCGAGCACGCGGCGGGTCTTGGCATCGATGTGCGTGAGGTCGGTCATGCGCGCGGGAATGGATTACGGGTTGGCGAGGTTCTTGAAGACGGCGAAGAGCCGCGCATTCTCGACGACCACGCCCGCCTGGTGGCCGATGGAGGCCAAGAATTCCCGCTCTTCCATGCTCGGGGTCCGGGGGCGAACGTAGAGCAGGACGAGCGCGCCCACCGTTTTTTCCTTCGCGCGCAAGGGAATGCCGACGAAGGACTTGACCTGGCGGACGAATGCCTGATATTCGAGGTCCTGCGCGGTATCGGGCACCACGATCAATTCGCCCTCGTCCAGCGCGTGCTGGACGACCGATTCGACCAGATGCACCAGGCCTTCCTGCGCGGCCAGCGCCTGGGGCCGGCCGTGGAGGACGATCCCGCGGTCGGCTTCGGCCAAGCCGATGAACGCCGCGTGCGCCTCCGTGCCGCCCAGCACCTTGTTGAGCAATTCGCCCAAGACCTCCTCCAACGACTGCGCCTTATTGAGCGAGGAGGCGATCGCATACAGGAGAAACAGCTCCTGATTGCGATGTTCAAGCTGATTGGTCCGCTGGGCCAGGGCGCGCGTGCGTTCGTCCACCATGCGCTCCAACTCCGAATAGGACGTCGAGAGTTTCCCGGCCATCTCGTTGATCGCGGTCGCCAGCGCGCCGATCTCGTCGTCGGTGGCGACCGAAATCCGATGGTTCAGATTGCCGTTGCCGATGACCTGGGCGCCGGTCTGCAGGACCTGGATCGGGCGGGCGATCCGCCGTGCCGCCGCCAGCCCCAGCAGGGTCAGAAGACCCACGGCGACGACCCCCGACACGATGATCCAACCCAACAAGGTATAGATCGGCCCATAGGTTTCCCGGGGGTCCTGGCTGGTGAAGATGTACCAGACTTTGCCCCCGAAGTTGCTTCCGGGGGCCGCGGACACCCGGACCGGGGCGAATCCGTTGATGGCTTCGGATCCGGGATAGTGGACGTCGTGTTTTGTGCTGCCCCACCCGCGTCCGCCGCCGACCACCGTCGCGACCAACGCCGGATGCAAGGTGTGGCTCTTGGTCGGGAAGATCGGGCAAAAGAGCAACGTACCGTCGGAGGCCACCAGCATGGTGTGGTCGGTCCGGCCGACTTGTATCGAGGTGACCCATTGGTAAAACGCCTGCGCGTCATGGACCATCGCCAAGACGCCCACCACCTGCCCCTCGTCACGAATGGGCGTCGCGATGATGAACACATAGCGTCCCAGATCGTCATCGAACAGCACATCGCTGAGGAAGAGGCGGCCTTCGCCGTTGGCATAGGCCTCCCGCCACCACCCGGCGTCGGCATAGGACACGT
>JBDSOK010000110.1:0-2569 GCA_039914845.1 Nitrospiria bacterium
CTTGCTGTACATCGCCGTCCTCATGGTCATGGCGGGCGAGGCGTTTTCCCGCTATGTCCTGCTGACCGAAGCCATCATCCTGTAACGTCGGGTCCGTATGGCGAAGCGCTCGTTTCAGGTCACGGTCGAGTCGATCGAGACCTTGACCCCGACGGTCAAGGTGTTCCGGCTCCGGCTCGCCCCCGGCGCGGGATTCGAGTTCGTCGCGGGCCAGTACGTCATGGTGGACATCCCGAAAGGACATGAGGTCATCCAAAAGGCCTACTCCATCGCGTCGCCACCCGCCCAGGATGGATCGATCGATCTCTGCATCAAACTCGTGGAGGGAGGCTACGTCTCGACCTATTTTCACTTGTCGGTCGGGGTGGGCGACGTCTTGACGATCTACGAAGCGCAGGGGACCTTCGTCGATCGCGGGGTCGATCGCGAGCGCGTCTACGTGGCCACCGGCACCGGTATCGCCCCGATCCGGAGCATGATCCACGCTCTGCACCGGGAAGGCGTCCGGGCACCGATGTGGCTCTTCTTCGGCGTGCGCTACGAAGACGAAATCCTGTATGCCGACGAATGGCGGCGCCTACAAGCGGAGCAGCCGGCGTTCCGGTTTTTCCCGATCATCAGCCGCCCGCGCGCGTGGCAGGGCGACATCGGATGGGTCCAGGACCTGCTGCGCCGATATCTCACCGATCCCGCGACCAAGGAAGCCTACGTCTGCGGCGTGGTCCCGATGGTCAAGGCCGTCAAGCCGCTCTTGATGGAGCTGGGCGTGCCGCGGGCGCAGATCCACACCGAGAAATACACGTAGAGCGGAGAAGGGACCGGCGATCGCCGGGGTGTGATGATGTGACCGGGTTATTCGATGACCTGGTGGGCGCGGTTTGACTCGCTTCCCGGACTTGTGCTACAACTCCGCTGATTTTCCGATCTTTTCCCCCGAGGGCGTGCGGAGCGCTTCATGTCCGGTCATTCCAAGTGGGCGACCACCAAGCATAAGAAAGCCGCCATCGACGCCAAGCGCGGCAAGAGTTTCACCAAGCTGATCAAAGAGATCACTGTGGCGGCTCGCATCGGCGGCGGAGACCCCGACGGGAATGCCCGGTTGCGCGTCGCGATTCAGAAGTCCAAAGAACAAAACATGCCCGCCGACAATATCAAGCGGGCGGTCATGAAGGGGACCGGAGAACTGCCCGGCGTCTCGTACGAGGAGATTCTGTACGAGGGCTACGGTCCCGGAGGCACGGCGATTCTGGTCGAGAGCATGACCGACAATAAAAACCGGACCGTGTCCGAGATCCGGCACGTCTTCTCCAAGCACGGCGGCAATATGGGCGAGGCCGGATGTGTGGGCTGGATGTTTCACAAGTCGGGCTATATCGCGGTCGAGAAGAGCCGGGCCGACGAGGATCGGCTGATGACGCTGGCGCTCGACGCGGGCGCCGACGATCTGAAGGCCGACGATCCCGACCAGTATGAGATTTTGACGGCGCCGACCGAATTGGAGCGGGTCAAGAAAGCGCTGGAGGCCCAGGGTGTGCCGATGACGATCGCCGAGGTCACGCAAATTCCGCAAACGTATGTCAAGCTCGAGGGCAAGGACGCGGAGTTGATGCTCAAGCTGATGGAACTCCTGGAAGACCACGACGACGTGCAAAAAGTCTACGCCAATTTCGATATCGCCCAAGACGTGATGGAAAAAGTGTTGGGGTGACCGGGACCGCCGCGGCTCGACGCGAGGGAACGATGCGAGTCTTAGGGATCGACCCCGGGCTCTTGGCGACGGGGTACGGGGTGGTCGAAATGGCCTCCGGCGATTTGCGGCACATCGCGTCCGGTACCATCACCATTCCCGCCACGAAGCCGCTTCCCGCCCGTTTGAACGCCTTGTTCGCCGCCCTTGCCGAGGTGTGCGATCGCTATCATCCGACCGAAGTCGTGGTCGAAAATACCTTCCTGGCCAAGAACGTGGCGGTGGCGGTCAAGCTGGGCCAGGCCCGAGGCGTGGCCTTGCTGGTCGCCGAGCAGGCCCATCTGTCGATCGCGGAATATTCGCCGACCGAAATCAAAGTCGCCGTGACCGGATACGGCGGCGCAGGGAAGGACCAGGTGCAGCAGATGGTGGGCCGCTTGCTCCGACTGGCGGTCGAGACCACCACCCATCATGCGACCGACGCGCTGGCCGCCGCAATCTGCCACCTCCATGCAAGTCCGCTGCGGCGTCTGGTGATGGCGGGGGCCGCGCAAAGCGGTTCGCTCACCACGCGATGATCGCGGCGCTGACCGGGACGCTGATCGCCAAGACGCCCCAGAGCTCGGTCATCGATGTGCACGGCGTGGGATACGAGGTCCACACCTCGCTGCAGACCTACTACCGCCTGCCCGAGCCGAAGGAGGCGGTCAGCCTCCATATCCATACCCACGTCAGAGAGGATGCCTTGCACCTCTACGGGTTCCTCATGCGGGAAGAGAAGGCGGCATTCCTGCTGCTCGTCGGTGTCTCCGGGGTGGGGCCCAAGCTGGCGCTCACGCTCTTGTCGGGGTTTACGGTTCGTGAGTTCGCGGCGGCGGTGCG
>JBDSOK010000272.1:0-2624 GCA_039914845.1 Nitrospiria bacterium
GACCCATTCAGCGGCGGCAAGCTCCTGACCCAGGGAGAATGCGCCGATTGGCTCCGTTCGTCCGGTTTTGAATTTCATCCGCGAATGCTCCGACCGGTCAATTCGCGCCAGATCATCGCCCGGATGCTCCGCAATCTGATCGCCTATTACTCCCAGCACGGCGCGGTCTTCGAAACCGCCGTGTTGTCGGGGTATCTGAAGCGCGTACTCGCCTCGTCGGAGTCTGCCGAAACATCCGCCGGATCCGATCCGTCCACCCAGAGCGCCGCCGGATAGTCGATGAGTCTGTTCCGGCGCATGCGGAGACGTCAATTCCCGTGACGCATCCCTTCGCCACCGCGCATACCGCCCCGATGTTCGTCGAGATTACCATCATGGACCGCCGTTGCCTGGTTCGCGCGGATAGGACTCTCGCGTGGGCGCTCGACGATGAAGGCTATCGGGAATCGGACAGCCCGTCCTGTGCGAACGGCACCTGTCGTTCCTGCCTGATCAGCCTCATGCCTCCCAACACCCTCACGCCCGTGTGGGTCAAGGCGTGTACGGTGTTTCCGACCGAAGGTCTGGCAATCATCGAACTGGGCGGGGAGTTCCGTTTGCCGCTTCGCCGTGCCTCGTGACGTTCGACTGGCCATCGTTCCGCTCCCTGCTCCATCCCCACCGGACCGCTCTCGTTCACGCGGCCGCCGCGGTCATGGGGGTCGCGGTGCTCAATCTGTCGCTGCTCTGGCTCTTTCGCTATTTTGTCGATCACGTGCTCGTGCGTCACGACACCGCCGCCCTGTGGCGGATCATCTGGGCCGCGTTGGGACTGTTTGCGCTGCACAGCCTGTTGGCGATTCGCCAACACCTGGTGCTGGCCGAGGTGGGCCAGCGGATCGTGACCGGACTCCGCCTTCGCCTGGTGGAGCACGTGACCCGGCTCTCGCTGGATTTTTTCGTCAAGCGCCGAACCGGCGAATTGATCTCCCGCGCGACCAACGACGTGGGCACCATCCAGACGTTGGCCACCACCGTTCCGGTGGATCTGGCCAAGCAGGCGGTCACGCTGGTGGGGGCGCTCGGGCTGCTCTTCTATATGAATTGGCGGCTCTGTCTGGCGGTGCTCTTGATCGTTCCGCTGGTGGTGCTCGTCGCCCGCCTCTTTGGCCGCCGCCTCAAAGGCCTGTCCACCGAAGCCCAGGATCGGAACGCAGACTCGACGACCATTCTCGAAGAAATCGTGTCGGGCATCAAACTGGTCAAGTCCTTCGGCATGGAGCGCCACGAAGTCGACCGTTTGGCCGCGCAGCTGGCGTGCGCCGATGCGGTGGCCCGCCGCCGCGCCAGAATTCTGGGCGTCTTCGTGCCGGTCATCACCGTACTGACCTTGATCGGGGCACTGGGCGTCCTGTGGTATGGCGGCGTCCAGGTCATCGAAGGCCGCATGACGCCGGGCGATTTGGTGGCGTTTCTGCTCTTCGGCGGCATTTTGATGGGGCCGTTCTCCGCGCTGGCGCGCGTGTTCACGCAGGTCAAGGAAGCCCAGGGCGCCATGGAACGCGTCAACGAAATCCTGGCGGAGCGCCCGACCGTGGTCGATCCGCCCTATGCCGGACCGCTGGGATCGGTGCGCGGCCGCGTGCAATGCCATGACGTCGCGTTCGGATACGAGCCGAATCGCCCGGTGGTCCATGGGGTGACCCTGACCGCCGAGCCCGGCCAAGTGGTGGCTCTGGTGGGGCCCAGCGGCGGGGGCAAGACGACCCTCATCCACCTGATGCACCGGTTCTACGATCCCGATTCAGGATGGATCGCGTTGGACGGCCGCGACCTCCGGATGATCCGCCTTCAGGACCTGTATGCCCAGATCGCACTGGTGCCGCAGGAGACGATCCTCTTCGGGGGCACGGTGGGCGACAATATCCGTTTCGGGCGGCCGGGCGCGCCGCCCTCGGACATCGTCGCCGCGGCGGAGGCCGCGCACGCCGCCGGCTTTATCCAGGCGCTGCCGAACGGGTATGAGACGCCGGTGGGCGAAAAGGGCGTGCGTCTGTCCGGCGGACAGCGTCAGCGCATTGCCATCGCCCGCGCGATTCTCAAAGATCCGCGCATCTTGATTTTGGATGAGGCGACGTCCGCGCTGGATAACGAATCGGAACTGCTGGTGCAGGACGCGCTGGACCGTCTGATGAAGGGCCGCACGACGTTCGTGGTGGCCCACCGCCTCTCGACCATCCAGCGCGCCGACCAGATCCTGGTGCTCGATGGGGGCCGCATCGTCGAGCGTGGAACGCACGAGAATCTGGTCTCCGCAGGAGGCCTCTACTTCCGACTGTCGGCCGCGGCCTCGTCCGGGGTCGGCCTGACCGCTTCAGGGGAGACTTCATGACGCTGGATGAACGAATCGAATCGATCCGACAGGCGGTGAGCGAGAACAGCCTTCGCCTGGCCGTCGTCAAACCGAAAGCTCGCCGGCTGCTCACGTGGCCGACGGCCGAAGAGCGCCGATGGGTGCCCGCTCCGCGTCTCTGGTTTGCGCGCAGCCTGGGCGTGCTGTTCATCGGCGCCTCGTTGGCGGCCGCCTATTTCTGGATCAGTTGGGAACTGATGCGGATGATCGTGGCCTGCACGCTCAGTTTGGT
>JBDSOK010000153.1:0-2678 GCA_039914845.1 Nitrospiria bacterium
AATGGTCTCGCCGGGTTTGACGGCGGCCGAAAGCCCGCTGAAGCTGACCGACACCCCCCGCCAATCGCCGACCATGGGCCGGCTGGTCAGGATGAACGGTTCGCCGGCCTTCAAGATGACCGATTCACGGTCCAAGATCCCGGTGCGAAGTTTGGGCCCCGCCAGATCGCCGAGAATGGCGACCGTCCGGCCAAGACTCCGCGCGATCGACCGAATGCGATCGATGCGTTTGCCCTGATCCTCGAGCGTGCCGTGAGAAAAATTCAGGCGGGCGACGTCCATCCCGGCCTCGATCATCGCCCGCAGCACGGGCGGCTCATCGCTGGCGGGTCCGATCGTACAGACGATTTTAGTCCGGCGCATGACCACCTCTCCGCGGCCCGGCGGTGTCGCCGGAGCCATGACGGGCAGCTTACAGGGTTAACGGCCGGACGGGGGAGAGGACCGCTTCGGGAGCATGCCTCCAGAGCGCGGGGTCCGCATCGACGTAGAGTTCCACTTCGTTGCCGTCCGGGTCGAATACATACAGGCTCTGGCTCACGGTATGGTCGGACATCCCGCCGATCACCACGCCGGCCCGCTCCAACTCCTGCTTAGCTTCGCGCAACTCATCCAGCGAATCGCCGACCTTGATGCCGATGTGATAGAGGCCGATGCGGCGGCCGGGAGGAGGGGCGGGCGCGTCGCCGACCTCGATCAGCAAGAGTTCGTGATGGGTTCGCCCGCCCGTCAGCGCGGCCGCTTGTCCCCCGAACGTCCGGCCGACCTCCGAAAATCCGAGCAGGTCGCGATAGAAACGCAGCGACCGTTCCAGATCCCGGACATACCACACGACGTGACCGAGGTATCGAGCCTTCATGCGGCCATTATAGGGGCGGGTAAAACCGATCCGCAAGGCCACGGCGGCCGTTTGGTGCGACTCCGAGCTTGTTCGTCATACCGGGCCGTGATACAGTGGGCCTCCTTCCGCCGTGCCGAACGGCACCCGGAGGAGGACGGAGAGAGCACATGGCTCGGGCATTGACCCAGATCGTGCGGCTCTGGCGGATCTGCCAGTATCTCCAGGCCAACGGCCGCGCGACGATTCCCAGGCTCCTCTCCGTGCTCGATCACGATTGTCACGAGCGCACGCTGCGCCGGGATCTCAACACGCTGTCCAACGCGGGATTTCCCATTCGCGATCATCGCGAGAACGGAAAGACCTGCTGGATCTTGGACGAGAGCCACCGCGCCTTTCCGGTTCCCTTGACGGCCGACGAGCTCTTCGCGCTCGAATGCGGCCGCGACCTGTTGCGGCCGCTTGAGCACACCCTCATCGGGAACTCGATCACGAAGCTCTATGGCAAGGTCCACGCGGCGCTTCCGGCCAAACAGCGCGACATCCTGGCGGGTCTTCGAAGCGCGCTCCTGATCGCGCCGACGGATCATCGCGCGGTTCCCGACCCCGCGATCGCCGATCACCTCCATCAGGCGATCGATCGCGGCCGAACGATCGAGATGCGATACGCCTCCACGCGCCCGAGCGGACGCCGCCGGCGGCGAGCCGATCCCTATCGCCTCTATTATCACGACGACTACCTGTATCTCATCGCCTATTGTCACGCCCATCGCGGGGAGCGCGTCTTTCGCGTCGACCGCATTCGGGAGTTGCGGGTCACCGACCGAACCTTTTCGCCGTCTCTGTACTTCCGTTTCGACCATTTCTTTCGCGGCGCATTCGGCATCTTTCGGGGTAAACCGGAGCCGGTGGTTCTGGTGTTCGAGCCGCACGCCGCGCGCTGGGTCTGCGAGCGCCGCTGGCACCCCAGCCAAAAAATCGACCCGCTCGCGCGAGGGAGAATCAGGATACACCTGGAACTGGCCGTCACGCCGGACTTCGCCCAGTGGGTTCGCGGCTTCGGACCGGCGGTCATCGTCGAGCGGCCGGAGCATCTGGCTCGGGGGATTCGAGATGCGGCCTGGAAGCTGTTGGGTCGGTATGAGCGGGTCGGAACGGACCGGCCGCGGGCCGCCGCTGCGATGCGCCGGAGACCAGTCGGTCAACGTACTGGAGCCAAGCACAAATAGGGCGGCGACGATTCAGCCCAAGCCAAACAAACTTTGACAGTAGGTGTCCGGCGGAACCTGTAAGCTGGGCGAAAAAGCGTGACCCCGGATGTCACGGCCGTGTGCGATAAACGGAGCAACAATGTGATCGCCGAACAGGTTGGCGGATCTCTTGAACAATGGAACGTGTTGAACCACTTGAACGATTGGCCTTGTTGAACGCCTTGAACAAGTTCTGGCCCCAGATGGTGCGTCGTGGCGTGTGAATATTGGGAAGGGGTTGCGCGTCTGGGACGCTTGAGATCGAAAATGAAACCGTTCCCGGTATCCACACGCGGACAGGGAAAACAATGAACATGACCATGCCTTCCTACATTGCCCATCGGCGGGAATTGGATGGAGCTACACAAAGCCTTGAAGATCACCTCCTTGGCGTTGCTGAAATGGCGAAGTCATTTGCCGCAAAGGTTGGGCTGAAAGAGCAAGGCGAGCTTGTCGGTCTGCTTCATGATTTGGGTAAATACAGCAAGGAATTTCAGACCTATCTCCAGTCCGCGGTCGGGTTGATCAACCCTGACGAAGATAATTTCGTCGATGCACGGGGACTCAAGGGGAAGGTGGACCATTCCACC
>JBDSOK010000163.1:0-2710 GCA_039914845.1 Nitrospiria bacterium
GCGCTTATCGACTTGCCGACATGACCCCGCCGCCGACCACCACGTCGCCCTGATAGAAGACGATCGACTGTCCGGGGGTGACGGCGCGCTGAGGTTCGTCGAAGACGACGCGCAGCAGGCCGTCGCGATCGGGACTGACCGTCGCCGACGCTTCGGGGGTCTTGTAGCGGTATTTGGCGGTCACGCGGATCGGCTCATGGATCGCCGCGATCGAGCCCAGGTGGACGTCTTCGACCAGGCACGCATCACGGTACAACTCCGACTCGCTTCCGAGAACGACCAGGTTGCGCTCGGCATCCAGCTGGGTGACGTATTGCCTCGTGCCGACGGCGACGCCCAAGCCCCGCCGCTGGCCCACGGTGTAAAACGCCACCCCTCGGTGCTCGCCTACGGCCTCGCCCGCGGCGCCGACCATCGCCCCGGCGCGAACCGCCTCGGGCATCTGCGCGGCGATGAACTCGCGGTAGTCCTTCTGCGTGACGAAGCAGATCTCCTGACTCTCAGCGATGTCATCAACCGGCAGGCCCATCGCTTCGGCTTTCTTCCAGACCTCGGCCTTGGTCAGGCCGCCCAGGGGGAAGAGGGTTCGGCGGAGCTGGTCCTGCGAAAGGCGGTATAGAAAATAACTCTGATCCTTGGCGGGATCGACGCCCTTTCGTAGTCGGTACCGGCCCGTCTCGGCGTCGTGTTCGACGCGCGCGTAGTGGCCGGTGGCGAGGTAGTCCGCGCCCGCCTCGTCGGCGGCCTCGGCGATCAGCGCGAACTTCACGCGCTCGTTGCAGAGCACGCAGGGATTGGGCGTGCGGCCGGCGGCGTAGGTCCGGCAGAACTCCTCGATCACCGCCTTACGGAAGCGCTCCTCGGCCTCGATCACCCGATGCGGAATGCCGAGTTGCTGGGCGACGTACTGCGCGATGCCGATCTTGCAGCACGAGCGATCCTGCCAGCGCTTCTCGGCTTCGCCCGCCTCGCGCCACGTCCGCAAGGTCACACCCTCGACCCGATGGCCCGCGGCCGTGAGCAACGACGCGACGACCGCGCTATCGACGCCGCCGCTGAGTCCGACTATGACTTTGGTTTGCATTGTATTGAGGGATCGTTGTTGGTTGTCAGTTGTTGGTTCGATCCTAATCGAACCTAATTAAATGGAAGGCGTGCCAGGCCGCCAAGACGGGGTCGGATACAAGGCGGAGGGAGGACCTTGCGCGCGGAGCGTACTGCGGTACGTGAGCACGCAAGGCCGACCGACAACGCGGTAGACGGCCCCGTATCGGCGGCCTCGCCCACCTTGCGGCAGGCCTCGCCTACCTCTCGGCGCCGACCGCCTCCGGTTCATCCACAAACTGCTCGGCGCGCGCCTCCCCCTTCATTTCACATTGTCCATTGAAGCGCACACCCGCTTCGATCAGGAGGACCGGAGCCTTGATCGAACCGGTGACCTGCGCCGGTGCAAGCAGTTGGACTTTTTCCGTGGCGATGACGTTGCCGGTAATTTGTCCGCCGCAGACCAGCGACCCCACCGACACTTCCGCATCGATCACCGCGCCTTCGCCCACCACCAACGTGCCCGACGAAATGATCTCGCCTTCAACGTGGCCGTCGATTCGCACCGTGCCCTCGTAGGTCACCACGCCCTTAAACCGCGTGCCCTTTCCCAAAAACGCAATGATCTCATCCGAGGTGGGCCGCTTGTCGTCCTTCTTGTTCAGCATCTGCTCGTCTCCTTTGTGTGCTTACCGCGCCGGCGCGATGTCGGGCGCGGCCGCGCGGTCGTGATTGGCCTCCAGCCATTCTAGCAGACGATCGAACTCCTGACTCGACGCATACCGGATACGAATCGTCCCCGATCGGGCCGTCCCCCGCACGGAGACCCGCGTACCCAACGCGCGTGCGAGACGGGCCTCGACGGCGGCAACCTCTACGGGGATAAGCTTTTTCGGGATGGTTCCCGCTTGAGCCCGGGCCAATTCTTCCGTACGGCGGACCGACAACCGCTCGGCGATCGCGCGCCGCCCCAGCGCCAGTTGCGCCGCGGTCGCCAACCCCAACAGCGCCTTGGCGTGGCCGAGCGTCAGCCGCTCGTCCAAGACCGCCTGCTGCAACTCGTCGGGCAGTTGGAGGAGGCGCAGCATGTTGGCCACCGTGGAGCGATCCTTGCCGACCCGGCTCGCCACGTCCTCCTGGGTCAGACCGAACTCGGTCATCAGGCGGCGAAAGGCCTGGGCCGATTCGACGGGATTCAGATCTTCGCGCTGAAGGTTCTCGATCAACGCCAGCACCATCGACTCGGTGGGCGACACGTCCTTCACGATCGCCGGAATCTCGGTCAACCCTGCGCGCTGCGCCGCCCGCCAGCGGCGCTCGCCGGCGATCAATTCATACCCAGTAGGGATTTTCCGCACCACCACCGGCTGGAGCACGCCCTGCGCCTTCAGCGACGCCGAAAGTTCCTCCAACGCCCGCTCGGCAAAGTGCCGGCGCGGCTGCTGGGGGTTACGCACAATGAGATGGATGGGGATCGTCAGCCCCATCGCCCGATCCGGGGGTCTGGCCGACTCGCCCAGCAGCGCCTCCAGCCCGCGCCCCAGCGCCTTGCGCTCGGCGGGGTGCCGTACCTTCTCTATGCCGTCCGTTTGAGCACCTCCTTCGCCAATTGCATGTACACCTGCGCGCCGCGCGAGGCGATCTGATACAAAATCACCGGCTGGCC
>JBDSOK010000218.1:0-2979 GCA_039914845.1 Nitrospiria bacterium
TTAGCCGGTTCGATGGTCGGAGGAAGACGGACGCTGCCCGGGCTTGCCCATGATCACCCCGCCCTTGAAGATCCGGTACAGATAATAGAGCGCGGGGAACAGGATGACGCCCCCGATCACCAGGACCGCGAGCAGGAGACGGAGCGTCGTCGCGGGCGCGGCAGCGTTGGTCACGGTGAGATTCGGCACGACCAGATACGGGAATTGGGCGAGCGCCCATCCGCCCACGACGACGGCGGCCTGGCCCGCTGCACAGACCCGTGCGAGGCGATAGTGACGAGTCCAGAGCGCCGCGAGCGCGCCGAGCGAGAGGGCCGCGGCGCCGATCACCAGCGGACGGCCCCACCAGAAGAGGTGGAAACGCTCACGGATCACGGGCGCGCCGGTCGCGGCCCATTCGAAGACCCCCCAGGCCATGAGCGCGAAGACCACCCACGCGATGAGCGCGCGGCGCCTAAAGTCCGCCCGCAGATCATCCTCGCGCGCCTCCAACGTGAGATACACCGCGGCCAGGTAGGCAAAGAGCGCGATGGTGAGCGCGCCGACGGCGAAGGGAAACGGCGCCGACCAGGGATCGACGAATCCCTCCCGGAACGAGGCGGCCCCGCCCCCCATCCGACCCGAGGCCAGGGTCCCGATCGTCACGCCCAGCCAGAGCGGGGTGATGAGGCTCGACGCCGCGAAGACGGGCTGCGCGCGGCTGGTCTCCCCGCGATCGACCGCGTGGCTGCTCAACGCGAAGCTCGATCCGCGCAGGACGATGCCGATCAGCATGAGCGTGAGGGGGATGTGCAGGGTCGTCGTGATGGCGGCGAACGCGCGGGGAAACGCGGTAAATAGCACCGTGACGGCAATGATCAACCAGACGTGATTGGCTTCCCAGATCGGTCCGATCGCGTCGGCGATCAGGCGGCGTTGCCGCGCCGCGTGGGGCCCGCGCGCGGTGAGGTGCCAGATCCCCACCCCGAAATCGGCCCCTCCGGTCAGGACGTACCACATCAACGACACGACGATCACCCCGGCGAGGATCGTCTCAAGCGTCGGCACGTCCGGTCCTCCGTTCGTCGCGTCGGTCGGCCCCGGGCGTCGCCGCGACATGGCGGCGAAGCGCCACCACCACCACGCCCGCCAGCACCAGGTAGAGCGTCGTAAAGGTGATGAAGGGCACGATCAGCCCCGGCATCGGCGTCACCGCCTCCGCGGTCCGCATCACGCCCGAGATGATCCAGGGCTGTCGCCCTACTTCGGTCACCACCCACCCCGCCTCGATCGCCACAAACCCCAGCGGCGTGACGGCGGCGACCGTTCGCAGAAACGCCCGCGACCCCCAGACCGCTCCCCGTCTCCACCAGCGCCATGCGCCCCACAGCGAGACCGCCGCCATCGCCAGCCCGCAGGCGACCATGAGTTGGAACGCCAGGTGGACGATGAGGACCGGCGGCCACTCATCCCGCGGGACGGCGTCCAAGCCGGTTACCACTGCGTCCGGATCGTAGAACAACAGCAGACTCAAACCCGCCGGGATCTCGAGGGCATAGGGGACGGTTTGGGTGTCCACATCGGGCCACCCGCCGAGTCGAAACGGCGCGGCGGCCGCGGTGTGAAAATGCGCTTCGGCGGCGGCGAGCTTCACGGGCTGGTTGCGAGCCACCGCGCGGGTGATGAGGTCGCCGCTCACCGGCTGCAGCACAGCCGCCACAGCGCCGACCGTGAACGCGATCGTGAAGGCCCGCCGGTGAAACACATTCGTTCCATCCTTCAGCAGCAGCCGGGCATGAACCCCCGCCACCGCCAATCCGGTGGCCGCGTAGGCGGCGAGCAGCATGTGGATGACTTGCTGAAGCGCGGAGGGATTGAACATCGCCGCAATTGGGTCGATATCGACCGGTTGTCCGTCCACCAATCGAAAACCGGTCGGCGTGTTCATCCAGGCGTTGATCGTGACGACGAAGACGGCGGAGGCCGCCCCGCTGACCGCCACCACGATGCCCGCCGCGAAATGGGCGCGGGGCGAGACGCGATGCCAGCCGTAGAGATAGATGCCCAGAAAAATGGCTTCGGTGAAAAACGCGAATCCTTCCAGCGAAAAGGGCAGACCGATGATCGGACCGGCCCAGGCCATGAATTCCGGCCAGAGCAGGCCCAACTCGAACGAGAGCACGGTGCCGGACACGGCCCCGACGGCGAAGAGAATGGCCGAGCCCTTGGCCCAGCGCTGCGCCAAGGCGAGCGCCGTCTCGTCGCCGGTGCGCATCCACCGCCACTCGGCGGCCAGCATCATGACCGGCAGCGCGATGCCGATCGCGGCAAAGATAATATGAAAGCCGAGCGACATCGCCATCTGCGAGCGCGCGGCCAAAAGGTCAAGCACGTCATCCTTACTAGCAGGGTGCTGAGAAACCCAGCCCGTTATACGATCCCTCCCCCCTTGTGGGGGAGGGCAAGGGTGGGGGGGCGCCCTCATGGAGGTGGCCGGATTCAACCGTCCTCGTCCCCCCATCCCCGCCTTCCCCCGCAAGGGGGGAAGGGGAAATCTCGCCAGGATCAAGGCAGCCGGTCCTGATCCTACCAGTCCGTCCGCTGCGAAAGCGAACGGCCCCGCCACCACGCATAGACCACCGGGATGACGATCAGGGTGAGCAGCGCCGACGTGATCATGCCGCCGATCATCGGCGCCGCGATCCGCTTCATCACGTCCGCGCCCGCGCCGTGGCTCCACATAATCGGCACCAGCCCGAAGATGATCGCGGAGACGGTCATGACCTTGGGCCGCACCCGCAGCACCGCGCCTTCCATCACGCCGTCGAGCAGGTCTTCGCGCGTGCGCAGCCGTCCCTCGGCGGCCCGTCGATCGCACGCCTCATCCAGGTAGATGAGCATCACCACGCCGGTTTCGGCGGCCACGCCGGCCAGGGCGATGATCCCCACCCAGACCGCGACACTCAGGTTGTAGTCGAGCAGCCACAGAAACAGAATCCC
>JBDSOK010000223.1:0-2736 GCA_039914845.1 Nitrospiria bacterium
CTCGCGCTCTTTTGGCCCAACCAATCCGATCGCGGCGTCCACGTCAACGTCTCGGGCGGCGGGATCACCGCACACGCCAAACATCGCGACGCCGCGGTCAAGCTCCTGGAATGGCTCTCGTCCGAACCGGCCCAACGCATCTTCGCCGATCTCGATTTTGAATATCCGGCCAATCCCGCCGTGAAACCCGCGCCCGAGGTGGCGGCGTGGGGGACATTCCGCTCCAGCCTGATTAACGTGTCCAAGGCGGGCGAGCTCCAACCGAATGCCGTGAAGTTGATGGATCGCGCGGGCTATCGCTAGGCCCTCAATAGCGTAATGGCCCCGTCGATCCGTCCTCTCACCCTCGAGCCGCCGGCGGCTCACCGGCGGTTCCCGGACGCCTGGCATGTGACCGCGTTCGTCATCGCGGGGCTGGTTATCCTGCCGCTGGGGGTGGTTCTGTCCTCGGTCTTCACGCCGGCGGATGATATCTGGCGTCATTTGGCCGAGACCGTGCTCGGCGACTTGCTGCTGAACACGCTGTGGCTGGTGGTGGGGGTGGCCGCGGGCACCGCCGCGCTGGGCATCAGTCTCGCGTGGCTCACCGCGGTCTGCGAATTTCCGGGACGACGGCTCTTCGACTGGGCCCTGATGCTCCCGCTGGCCATCCCGGCCTACGTCACCGCCTTCGTCTTCGTGGCCCTGCTGGATTTCACCGGGCCGGTGCAGACCGCGATGCGGGCGTGGTTGCCGGACGGCTTGGCGTGGCTCCCGCCGATCCGCTCCCGCGGGGGCGTGATCCTGGTGATGAGTCTCGCCTTCTATCCCTATGTCTATCTGCTCGCGCGACAGGCATTTCTCAGCCAAGGCAAGCGCGCCATGGAAGCCTCGCGCGCCCTAGGTCACAATCGCTGGAACGGATTTTTCCGGCTCGCCCTGCCGATGGCCCGTCCCTGGATCGTCGGCGGGCTGGCGCTGGTCGTGATGGAGACGGTTGCGGACTTTGGGACCGTGTCGATCTTCAATTACGATACGTTCACCACCGCCATCTACAAGACCTGGTTCGGGTTCTACTCGCTGAAGGCGGCGGCGCAACTGGCGTCGGTGCTGATCGCGATCATCTTCGCGTTGATGCTCCTCGAACACTATTGGCGCGTCGGCGCCCGCTACCATCCCGCCGGCAAGCACGACGACTTCGGCGCCCGCATCACACTGCCCGCCGGCCTACGGTGGCCGGCCTGCATCTATGCGATGCTCGTGCTGGCCCTGGCGTTTGTGGTGCCGTTGGTGCAGCTCGGGATCTGGGCCGCCCGAGTCGCGGCGACCGACTTCGACGCGCGCTATCTCGGGTTTCTCGGCCGCTCACTCTTCCTCGGAGCCGCATCCGCCGTGCTCATCTGCGGCTGCGCCCTGGTGCTGGTGTATGCCAAGCGGCGGGACGGCAACGGCGGGATCCGACTCGCCACCCGGATCGCGACGCTGGGTTATGCCATACCGGGATCGGTCTTGGCGGTCGGGATTTTCATCCCGCTGGCGTGGCTGGACCATCGACTCATCGCCGGGCTCCAGCGATGGTTTCACGTCGAGGTGGGCCTGCTCATCGTCGGCACGCCGCTCGCCATGCTGCTGGCCTACCTCGTGCGCTTCCTCGCCGCAGGCTACGGCCCCATCGACAGCGCCATGCACCGCATCACCCCCAATCTGGACGAAGCCGCCCGCGGACTGGGCGTCGGCGGCGCGCGGTTGCTCCAGCGCGTGCACCTGCCCATCCTGCGCGGAGGGTTGCTCACCGGCGCGACCTTAGTCTTCGTCGACGTGATGAAAGAGATGCCCGCCACCCTGATGACCCGCCCCTTCGGCTGGGAAACCCTCTCGGTCCGCATCTTCTCGATGACCTCGGAAGGCCAATGGGAGCAAGCCGCCCTCCCCGCCCTGGCCTTAGTCCTCGCCGGCCTGCTCCCGGTCATGCTGCTGACCAGGCATGGCGGGGACGCGCCGTAGACCGGCGTCAGTCGATCAACAGAATACGAGGGGTCTGGAGTCCCAGTCGGGGGATGATTCCCTCATCCACCGGCGCCAGATACCGTTCCAGGTCTCCACGAAACCCGTCGACATCGATCCCCATCCAGATCTCTGAATGGCACATACTCCATCGGGCCGTCACCCGCTGGGACAACCTGCGGGCCGAACCCCCATTCCCCAGATGCAGTTTGAGCAAGGCGGCGGAGGCGCCGATCAATCCCTGAATAAATCGTGCGGGGTCTGAGCTTGCGGCGTGGGCTTTCCACAGCCCCTCCCACGCCTCGTGCGCCTCCCAGAAGTACCAGCGATTGAAGAGATCGACGCCCCGAAGATACGCCGGAAGATCCCGCCATTCCCCCGGCGTCCAAGACCGAGCCCCTTCAGTCAAGCGTTGCACGCCGGAACCTCGAAGGGGATGCGGATAGAGACCCGGCACAAATCGACAGGCAGGCAGCTCCCGATCGGAACCATACCAGGGAATCTCGGCCGATCCCGGAGGATCGGGGATGGGGAGGACCTCTAGACGCGAAATCGCGGCGATTCCTTCTGCTCGCTCGGGCTCGGTATCGATTCCCGGGTGAGCGCCCCCCGGCGCACCACGATTTCACGCGTCCCCAACAGGACCGCCGCCAGGCCGAGCGGGAGCAGATAATAGATCGCTCGATAGGCCACGAGTGAAGCCAGGATCGCGGGCGCCGGAGCATCGGGTGAAAGCAACACGACGACGATCGT
>JBDSOK010000232.1:0-9430 GCA_039914845.1 Nitrospiria bacterium
GCCAGCCGGGCGAACCGCCGCTGCAAGCCGGTGAGCCGCGCCAGGTAGGCGCCGACGTCGTGGTCGCCGCAGCGCTGGCCGGTGGTCAGCCGGAAACCGCGTCCGGTATACGCGTGACCCGCCCCCGCCCCGCAGAGGTGAATCACGGCGGCCAGATCCTGCTTCTGCCGGAGCGTGGCCGCGCCGATCCGCCGACGCTCGATCGCCCTCGCTACGGTTCGATCCAACAGCGCCGCAGTGAGTTCGATGGCGTGGCTTGGCACCACGCGAGTGTAGAGGCTGTTGAACCAGCACGATCGCGCATCATCCCAAGGGCCGTCCTCGACCACCACGTGGTCGTGAATGCAGTAGCGCTTCGCCTCGCGGAACGTCCCGTTGGTCATCTGGTACATGCCCACCGCGCTCGACGCGGGTTGGTACAGCTCGAAGGGATTTCGCGCCGGACGCCATCGCCAGTACGTCCGCGCCACCGGGTTGCCCCCGCCTTCAACCTGCGCGAGCGCGGCCAGAAAGTCGGGCGTGATGACGCCGGTCGAATGCTTGCTGAAGAGCGGTCCGTATGTCCGCCACGTCTCGGATGGGGTCTTGGCGAGCGAGTGACTCACCGGAAAGAACAGCTCGGTCGGTTTGCGGATCGTTTGGTACACCCCATTGACCGCAGCCCACGCCACCACAAGGACCACCGCGCTGACGAGGACTTGGACCAGGAGTGGCGCGCCCCGCAACGCCCGGAGGACACGCCGATGTAACCGCACGCGACGCCGTCCGGCCGCCTGCTTGACCCGATGCCCGTGCGGCTTCCGGGGAGCGGTTCTGGCGGCGCGCGAATGTGCCTTGGAGGCCATGCGTCCAGTATGCCTCAGTAAACGCGAGTCATGAAAACATATCTTCGGTTATTGAGTACCATAAAAATCGAACAGAATAGATTGGATTGCCATGGACCGCAACAGAAGGCCTTACACGCTCACAAAAAGAATCCACGTTGAAAGAGGAGCGGAGGGCGTAATCTTTTAAGCGGCCGTGGCGCGGTTCCGCAGTTGACCTTCCGATAGTAGATCGCTATACTCCGACGCCTTGATTTTATCGGAAGCGCTTGACCGCGGGAGCAGCAAGGCAAGGACATCTCCGAGCCTCGGGTCTGGAGACCGACCCTACGTTCGGCTACGCACGCGAGGTTGGGTCCCATCGTCTAGTGGCCTAGGACGCTGGCCTCTCACGCCGGAAACACGGGTTCGAAACCCGTTGGGACCATTCCCCGCAAAGCGGGAAGCGCAACGCAGGGCCAATTCCGCGGCCGAGGCTGTGAAGTCGTTGGCCTTGGGCCGCAATCGCCGACTCCCTTCAATCGTGAAGCCCGGGGACCCTCACAAACGGATGTTGCGGAACTGTTGTCGTTTGGTGATCCACTATGCTGAGATCCCGGTCGGTTGCCTTGACAGCGTGCGTGGCCACCCGCTACCATGCGGCCGGTATGACATCCCCATTGAAGAATGACCGCGTGCTTCGCGCGCTTCGTAAGCAGCCGGTGGATGTGACCCCGGTGTGGATCATGCGCCAGGCGGGCCGCTACATGCCGGAATATCGCGCGATCCGGGCCAAGGCCGATTTCCTCACGCTCTGCAAGACTCCCGAGCTGGTGACCCAGGCGACGTTGCTGCCGATCGACCTGCTGAACGTCGATGCGGCCATCATCTTCTCCGATATCCTGATTCCGGTCGAAGCGATGGGCATGGAGCTCGTGTTCACCGATGCGCGCGGCCCGCAATTGCCCAAGCCGATCCGCGATCGGGGCGACGTGGACCGCTTACAGACCTTCGATCCCGAGGGCGCTACGCGCTTCGTGATGGACTCGATCCGGCAGACCAATGCCGCGCTGGACGGGCGGGTGCCGCTGCTGGGGTTTGCGGGCGCGCCGTACACCTTGGCCACCTATATGGTCGAGGGCGAGACCTCCAAGAATTTTTACGGCATCAAGCGTCTGGGTTATGAAGATCCGGATCTGCTCCACCGCCTGTTGGAACGGTTGACGGCGGTGGTGAGCGAGTATCTGGTGGCCCAGGTCAGGGCCGGCGCGCACGCCGTCCAACTCTTCGACACCTGGGCCGGCGCCCTGAACCCGTCGGATTATGCCGCGTGGTGCGCGCCCTACACCGCGCGGATCGTCGAAGCGGTCAAGCGCACCGGGGCGCCGATCATCCTCTACGTCAACGGCTGCGCCGCGCTGCTGGAGATCATGGCGGGCACCGGGGTGGACGCCATCAGCGTGGATTGGCGGCTCGATCTGGCCGAGGCCAGGCGGCGGGTGGGCGACCGGGTCGCCTTGCAAGGCAACCTCGATCCCTGTGCATTGTATGCAAGCCCCGACGTCATCCGTGCACAGACGAAGCGGATCCTGTCCGTCTACGGGGGGGAACCCGGGCACGTCTTCAACCTGGGGCACGGCATTTTGCCCGACGCGCCGGTGGCCCACGCGAAGGCTCTCGTCGCCGCGGTGCACGAAGTGAGCGGCGCCGCGCGACGGTAATGCCAAATCCCGCGACCGCGCCGACCGGCGTCGTGCTCTTCAATCTCGGCGGTCCCGAAGCGCTCGATCAGGTCCGGCCGTTTCTCACCAATCTCTTTTCCGATCCCGACGTGATCAGTCTGCCCTCGCCGTTCCGGCAGGTGCTGGCGTGGTGGATCGCCAAGCGCCGGACGCCGACTGCGCAGGGCTATTACCGGCAGATCGGCGGCGGTTCCCCGCTCCGGCAACTCACCGCGCAACAAGCCGCGGCGCTGGAAAAGGCGCTGGCCGTCCACGGCTCCTATAAGGTCGTGGTGGCCATGCGGTACTGGAGTCCCTTCACCGAGGACGCGGTGGCCGACCTCCTGGCGGCGGGCGTCCGGCGCCTGGTGCTGCTCCCGCTCTACCCCCAGTATTCCTTCGCGACGACGCGGTCGAGCCTCGGCCATTTTCAGCGGGTGTGGACCGCGCGCGCGCGATCGAGCGTGCCGATGGCGACGGTCGCGCAATGGTTCGACCATCCCGGCTATCTGGGGGCGATGGTCGAGCGCATCGGGCAAACCCGCGCCACCATCCCCCAGGGGGACGGCAGCCCGCTGCACCTGGTGTATTCGGCGCACGGCATTCCGCTGAGTCTCATCAAGAAGGGCGATCCGTATCAGCGCCATGTCGAGGAGGAGGTCCGGCTCTTGACCGCGCGCCTCCCGGAGTGGGCCTCCGCTCCGGAGCGGGTCCATCTGGGCTATCAGAGCCGGGTGGGTCCCACCAAGTGGCTTGAACCGTCGACCGAGACGGTGCTCCATCGACTGGGCCGGCAGGGGGCGACTCGCGTGCTCATGGTGCCCATCAGCTTCGTCTCGGATCACTCCGAGACGCTGTACGAAATAGACATCCTCTACCGGGATCTGGCGCGCGCCGCCGGCATCACCCAGTTCACCCGCATGATCTCGCTCAACGATTCGCCCGCATTTATCGCGGCGCTCGCCGATCTTGTGTTGACCGCCAGGTAGCGTCGATGCCGCGGTCGGTGATCGTCATCGGGGGCGGCATCTCGGGGCTCGGCGTGGCCTATGCGCTTCACCGCGAAGGGGTCGGCGTCCGGTTGATCGAGGCGAGATCCGATGTCGGCGGCGTGATCCGGAGCCACCGCGTCGAGGGATATTTGATCGAGCACGGCCCCACCTCCGCGCTCAATCACTCGGTCGAAATCGAACGGGTCATCGACGACCTGGGGTTGACCGGCGAGCGCGTGTTTGCCTCACCGGCGGCCCGCAGGCGGTACATCGTCCGCGGGGGGCGACCGCTCCCGCTGCCCACCGGCCCGATCGCCTTTCTCACCACGCCGCTCTGGAGTGCGCGGGCCAAGTGGCGTCTGCTCGGCGAGCCGTTCGCGCCCCGCGCGCCGGCGGGAGAGGAGTCGATCGCCGCATTCGTGACGCGCCGCATGGGCTCGGAGTTCTGTGATTACGCCGTCGATCCCTTCGTATCGGGCGTGTATGCCGGCGACCCGCACGAACTCTCCCTCGCGTCGACCTTCCCCCGCTTGCACGCGATGGAGTGCGAGCACGGCGGCCTCATCCGCGGGGCGATCGCGCAGATTGGCCGGCCCCGCGCCGCCCGCCCGACGCGCCGCGGCATCTACTCGTTTCGCGAGGGGTTGGCTGAACTCCCCCGAGCATTAGGTGCCGAGTTGGGCGACGCGTTGTGGGTGAACACGCGGGTGAGGACGATCGATCGTGGTTCCGCGGGTTTTCGCGTGACCGTCGCGCGGGCCGACGGCGGGGAGTTCATCGAAGAGGCTGAGCGTCTCGTGCTGGCCGTGCCGGCTGATGCCGCCGCCGAACTCGCGCGGCCGTGGGCTCCCGTGCTCGCCGACGAGCTGGGCGCGATCGTCTACGCGCCGGTCGCGATCGTGTATCTCGCCTTTCCGCGGAGCGGCGTCCTCCACGCGTTGGACGGCTTCGGCTGTCTGGTGCCCCGCCGGGAGCGGCGCACGATCCTGGGGTCGCTCTGGACCTCGACCGTGTTTCCGGGCCGCGTCCCCGACGGGATGGTCGGCTTGACCAATTTCGTGGGCGGTGCGACCCAACCGGAGTTGATCGACCGTCCCGACCACGCCCTGATCGCGTCGGTGCTGGAGGATCTGGATCGCCTGCTCGGCATCCGCTCGCCGCCCGCCTTCGCCCACGTCATCCGCCACGCCCGAGCCATTCCGCAGTATCTGATCGGCCACGGCGAGCGACTCGCCCGCATCGAGCGCGAGGTCGCGCGCATCAAGGGCCTATCCCTGGCGGGCAATTACCTCCGCGGCGTCTCGGTGAACGATTGTTTCGAGAAGGGGCTGGCCTTGGGGCGGGCCCTCGCCAGTTAGCAGCTTTTTGTTCTCGTAGTTGGAATCGGAGCCCGTTCAGGAGTGGTCAGATGCAAGGCGCTCCGGTTGGGAAACCGCCATTGGCATTGCCTTGCGCGCGGAGCGTACTGGTTCGTACGTGAGCACCGGAGCGCAGCGACAACGCGGCTCTAGCGTGACGGACGAACGCTGCTTCCCGAGATGGCCGTCCATGGACGGGCTCCTACGAGGGGCGTTTCATTTGGAGCGCCCAGTCATACGCCGCATCCAGCAAGCTGCGCACCGACAGCAAGCCCACCGGTTCCCCGTCTTTCGTCACCATCAGATGGCGGACGCGCTGACCGCCCATCGCCTCATGCGCGGTCTCAAGCGACGCCGACTCTTCAATCGAGGCGATGGGGTAGCTCATGATGTCCTGGGCGGTGACAGCGGCCGGGTCCATATCTTCGCCTACGACCTTTTTGACGATGTCGGTCTCGGTGATGATGCCGACATAGGCTCCCGCATCATGCACCAGGACGCACTCGATGTTCTCGCTCGCCATCAGCCGGGCGACGGCCCGCGCGGCCACGTTCGTCGGCACGGCGTGGAGCTTGGTCGACATGACCTTCTTGACCTGGAATCGGGGGATCATCAGAGCCTCCTGGAGCGGTTGCGACCGGGCTAAAGACGCAAGAGCCGCCGGGCGTTTGTGAGGAGAATTTTTTCCCGGACTTCCGGTTTGAACCCGAGTTTGTCGAACTCGGTCATCCATTGTTCGGGGGTCAGAAAGGGATAGTCCGATCCGAAGAGCACGCGATCCTGCAAGAGGGTCTTGGCATACTGGACCAGGCTGGGAGAGAAGTATTTCGGCGACCAGCCCGAGAGGTCGATGTAGATATTGGTCTTGTGCATGGCGATGGCCAGCATCTCGTCCTGCCAGGGCCAGGACGGGTGCGCGCCGATGATCGTCAACTGCGGGAAATCCGCGGCCAGATCGTCCAACGCCGGCATGGGATTGCCGTACTTGAGGTGGAGCCCGTTGCCGCCCGGCACGCCCGCGCCCACGCCGGTAGTGCCGGTGTGGAACATCACCGGAATGTCCAAGCCCGCGCAGGTTTCCCAGAGCGGATAGAAGCGGCGGTCGTTGGGCCAAAACGCCTGAACGATCGGATGGAGCTTGAGCCCCCGCAGGCCCAACCCGGTAATCGCCCGCTCAAGCTCGGCGATCGCCAGCTTGCCCTTCCACGGGTCCACGCTCGCGAACCCGATGAAGACGTCGGGGAAGCGGCGCACGGCATCGGCCACGAAATCGTTCGACACCCGCGGCAGGCCGGTGTTCGTTTCGGCATCCCACGCCAGCAGGACCGCGCGCATGTCGGCGGCGCGGTAGACGGCCGCCATGTCATCCAGCGTGACCGGCGGGCCGTGCTTGTGAAAATACGCGAGCGCGTCCGCCATGTACCGGCCCCCGCCTTCGACCAGGTATTCTCTCGTGCCGGGGTGGACGTGGACGTCGATCGCGCGCACGGTTACCGGGGCAGGTCGCGGTGGGTGCCGTCGCAGAACGGCGGCGTGTTGGTGTGCTTGCAGCCGCAGAAGGCGACCCGTGTCGGCTTGTCGATCGTCGTCTCCAGCGGCGTGAAGCCGGTGCCCTTATGCGAGCCGTCGCAGAACGGCTGGTCTTTCGAGCGCCCGCAGCGGCACCAATAATAGGTGCCGGGTGTCATCTCTTTGATATAGGGCGTGCGCTGCGCAATGACGGGTTCATCCATGATCGGGGGTCTCCTCGATTGAAAGTTAATCGTAACCGTAGCGTTCGACGGTGTCCTCGTCAAAACCGAAGTAATGCGCGATCTCGTGCACGAGCGTCACCTCGATCTCATAGATCAATTCATCCTGCTCCGGAAAATCCTCTTCCAGCGGACCTTGATACAGCGTAATGACATCCGGCGTGGTATTGCCGTAATCCGCCCCGCGGTCGGGCAGGGGAGTCCCGGTATAGAGGCCGTATAACACGTCGTCGGGGTCGCCGGTCACCTCGGCCATGACGTCGGGATTGGGCCAGTCTTCGATTACGATCTGCAGATTCGTCATCGCCAGCCGGAATTCATCGGGAATGTGATCGAGCGCCGTCTCGACCAGGCCTCTGAATTCGCCGCGCGTCATCGAACGACGACGCGCGGCTCGATGCGGACATCGGCGATATCGGCTTCGATTTCCACCCCGACCATCACGCCGATGCCGACGCCCACCGCGTCCGGGGGCTCTCCGTACATCCGCTCGAAGTCCGCCGCGGCATCGACCCGCGCGGTGACCCACTCGTCGGGATTCGGTGATGGTCCGCTCTGCACCACGATTTCGGTCGCCCCGAAGAACCCGCCCGGTCGTACGGTGCCCACCGGCTCCTTGGTGCTCCACAGATATTTGACGATCGTGGGGATGCCGAACGAATCGCGATACATCGACACATACACGGCGATCGAGCGCCGCTTGTCCGGCGGGAAGGCCTTTAAGCGCCACTTCCACGTGATCACGGGGTAGGTCCGGGTATCCCACGCGACATACTTAAAGACGCGCACGCCCGGCTTGGGCCCCACCACCGCCGACAGATAGGGGCCGCGCGCATCGCTCATCGTGCGGTAGATCTCCGCGGCCCGCGGGTTGTCGTCTTTGATCTTCCAGCCCGCCGGAAAGCCGGCGAAGTTTTCGAGGGAGAGGCCCGGGGCGTCGGCCGAGGCGCCGGACGCCGGAGCCTCGATCAGCGCCAACCCGAGGGCGAGCGCCACGACCATGGGAAGGCGACGAGCGAGCAGGAGGGGAGCGAACATATCGCGAGGATGGTAGAAGAACGGCGACGGCGATGTCAACGGCGCACCCGCTCGGCGCCCGCGTTGACAAATGAACCGCCCCGACGGTATTCTTCCGGCGTATGTCCCGTCACTCATCGATCTCGTGGATCGCACTCGGCACGCATCCCATGCTTCGTCTCGGCGTGGGGTCCGCGCTGCTGGTGTTCCTCGTGTTGGCGGCCCTGTGTCCGCTTCCGGTTGCGGCCGGCGCCCGTGATCAGGCGGCATGGAGCGACCGCGCCGCCGTCCCGATGGCGTGTCCGTTTCACCCCGGTCGCGCCGCGACCCTGTCATCTGCGCTCCAGTTTTCGCTCCAGCACGCCCAGGCGATTCCCGGGGATGCGTCGTCGCCGATGCCCGCCGGTCTGCCGCTCGGAGCGCTCTTCGTCGCCGATGAGCCCGAACCCTTCGTGACCGCTCTGCCGCCGCCCCGCCGTCCCGCTCCCGTCCCGCTGTACCTGCTTCACGCCGCCCTGATTCGCTGAACCCCCTCCCTCGTTGACGCGGCGTGTGCCGCGCTCACGTTCCGTTTAATCCACGGAGGGGTTGTTCCATGCGTGTTGTTCATCATCCCGTCATCGTGCTGTTGCTGTCGCTTGCTCTGTCGATCTGGAGCGAGGCGCCGGCAGCGGCCGATGCGGCGCTCGATCGGCTGCTCGAACAGGCCGCCGCGGAGAGTCCGACCGTCCGGGCGGCCCGCGCGCGGTGGGACATGGCCCGGGCCGGGATGGCCGAGGCCCGGGGGCTCGACGATCCCGAACTGAGCGTGACGCAATGGTCGATTCCGTCGAACTTCAACCTCTCGCAGGCAGATGAGACGTGGTACGGGATCTCGCAAGCCTTCCCTTTCCCGGGCACGCGGCGTCTCCGGGGCCGCGTGGCCGAGGCGGGAGCGCAGGCGGCCGAACAGGAGTACCACGCCGCGGTTCGCGCGGTGAGGGCGCGGGTGAAAACCCTCTACGCCCGGCTCTACCGCGTGCAACGCCGGATCGACACGCACCGCGAACACCAGCGGCTGCTCGACGATCTGATCGAGGCCGCACTCGCGCGGTATGGGTCGGGGCAGGCGACGCAGCAGGAGAGCCTCCAGGCGCAGGTCGATCTCTCGTCGCTCCACGCCGGTCTTCTCGCACTCGAGCAAGAACAACAGAGCCTCCGTCTCGAACTGAACGCGGCGATCGGGCGACCCGATGAGCCGCTCTTCTTCGGCGCGGCGCAGATCGTCTACGCGCCCATCGAACCGTCACTGGACGCGCTGGAGGCCATGGCGCGCGATGCGCGCCCGGAACTCCACGCGGCGGACCGCCTTGTGGCGGGCCGGACCGAGGCGGTGAATGTGGCGAAGCGAGGGTTGTGGCCGAACCTGACGGCCGAGGTGGCCTACTGGGACGTCCACGACGGGCCCAACCGCTGGATGCTGACCGGCCGGATGACCCTGCCGTGGCTGGCCGCCGGGAAATACCGATCGAAAATTGCGCAAGCGCGGGCGGACGCGATGCGGTCGGAGGCCGAGCGGGACGCGACCCGGCAGGAGACGAGCTTTCTGGTGCGCGATCTGTTTCTCAAGATCAAGACCTCGGAAACGCTGATCGATCTCTATCAACGCGGGATTTTGGCGCAGGCCGAGCAGGCCCTGGAATCGGCTCGCATTGCCTATACCGCGGGCCGGGCCGACTTCTCCACGCTCATCGACGCCGAACAGCGGCTACGGGATGCGCGCCTGGCGTCGGATCTCGCGCTCGCGGA
>JBDSOK010000246.1:0-6607 GCA_039914845.1 Nitrospiria bacterium
AAATCCCGCCCCGATGCCTTGAATTTTGTGCGGACCGGCCGGCTTGCCTGAGAGGACCGCGGACGCCGCCGGTTCCACCGCCACGATCCGCACCGCCGCGTGGCGGGCCTTGAGGACCTCTCCCACGCCGGTGATCGTGCCACCGGTGCCCACCCCCGCCACGAAGGCGTCGATACGCCCGTCGACGGCCTCGATCAACTCGGGGGCCGTGGTCCGGCGATGAGTCTCCGGATTGGCGGGGTTGGCGAATTGATCGGGCATGAAATACTCGGGATGCCTTTCGAGGAGGGCGCGCGCTTCGGCGATCGCCCCCACCATGCCCAACGGAGCGGGAGTCAACACCACCTCCGCCCCGTACGCTTTTAAGACATCGATCCGCTCGCGCGTCATGCTTTCGGGCATCAACAGAATCAGGCGGTACCCCCGCACGGCGGCGACCAGCGCCAATCCGATACCGGTATTACCGCTGGTCGGTTCGATCAGCGTGGCGCCGGGGCGGAGCCGGCCGTCCCGCTCGGCGGCGTCGATCATCCCCAGGCAAATCCGGTCTTTGACGCTTCCGCCGGGATTGGCGCTTTCGACCTTGGCATAAATCTCCGCTTCATCCTCGTCGGCGGGGCGGAGCCGGACCAGGGGGCTGCGCCCGATGAGCGCGGTGATATCCGGCGCGGCCTTCACCCTCCTCCGCCCATGTAATAGAGGAATTCGATGGTGTCGCCGTCTTTGAGCAGGGTCTCGGCGAAGGCCTCCTTGTCGAGAATGGTGAGATTGTGTTCGACCGAGACCATTTGCGGCTCGATGTTCCGGGCCGCGAGCAATTCACGGATGGTGGTCTGCTCGACCTCTTCGGTTTTGCCGTTCAGTTTGACCTTCATGCGATCCTCCACCGGGGATACTCTCCGGCGCCAATACGTTTCTCCCGCGCGTGCGGCGCGGCCGTCCCAACGGGTCGAATTCTCGGGCGGGCCAGATGAGCGTTCCGGTCTTCCGAAAAGGACCTCATTTGTAACAAATCGCGGAAAAGGCGTCAAGACAAACGAGGAGATGATGCCCGGTGGAAATCGTCGAGTTTCCGCTTGACTTGTGGGTGGAAAGAGAATAAGGTGCCCACAAAGTGGGGCATAGTGGGGTGAGGTAGGAGGTTTAGCCGTGTTTTTAGGGCGTTATCGCCATACTCTCGACGCCAAGGGACGGCTCAGTATCCCTGGTAAATACCGCGAGGTCCTCGCGAAGCGCGATGGCGACACCCTGGTCGTCACCAAAGATCCCGACCGTTGCCTCGTCATTCTTCCCGTCGACGAGTGGAAGCGGTTGGCGGAAAAAATCAAAACCATTCCCGGCACCGTTCAGGTGGTCAAAGACTATAAGCGCTTCTTTCACGGTGAAGCCGTCGATTGCACGCTCGACCGGCAGGGGCGGATGTTGATTCCGCCGGAGCTGCGGCAATTCGCCGCATTGGACCGCGAGGTGATGCTGGTCGGCGTCGAGGATCGCATCGAGGTCTGGTCCGTGGAGCGGTGGGAGACGAAGGCCGAGCAGATGTCGCGAGATCTCGATCAAATCGCCGGCGCGATTGCGGGCTATGGTGTCTGATCGGCCCCGATCATCGCGGCGGCCCGGTGAGTCCGGCGACGGACATTGCCCCGTACTCCTCCGCGAGGCGGTGCAGTGGTTGGGCTGCGCGCCGGGCAAGCGGATCGCCGACGTGACGGTGGGGTTGGGCGGGCATGCCGAAGCGATCGTGGCCGCGTGCGCCCCGGATGGCGTGCTGATCGGATTGGATCGCGACGGGGAGGCCCTTGATGAAGCCCGCACGCGCCTCGATCCCCGCCGCGTGCGCCTGCACCAGGCGGAGTCGGGAATGCTGCCCGCCGTGCTGAAAGCGGAAGGCATTCCGCAGGTCGACGGCGTGCTGTTCGATCTCGGGGTCTCATCCCTGCAACTGGACCGTCCCGAGCGGGGATTTTCCTTCCAGCTCGACGGACCCCTGGACATGCGGATGGATCGTAGGCAGGCGGTGTCGGCGGCCGATGTGGTCAACGAGCGGTCTGAATCGGAATTGGCCGACTTGCTCAGGACGTACGGGGAAGAGCGGTGGGCCGTGGCGATCGCGCGAACCATCGTCCGAGCGCGCACGACGCGCCCGATCAGCCGGACGCGCGAGCTGGTCGATCTGGTGCGGGCGGCCATTCCGGCCGCGGCCCGCGCGCCGCAGCCGCATCCCGCCACCCGCACCTTTCAGGCGCTCCGGATTGCGGTCAATCGCGAATTGGAGACCCTGGATCCGGCCCTGGATGCGGCGCTGTCCTGTCTCGGCCCGCACGGTCGGGTGGTGGTCATCGCGTTTCACTCGCTGGAGGACCGTCTCGTCAAACGCGCCATGAGACGGTGGGAAGGCGTCTGCGTGTGTCCGCCGGCCTTCCCGCTCTGTCGGTGCGGCCGGCGCGCACTGGCCCAGGTCTTGACTCCGCGCCCGATCACACCGTCCGAAGAGGAAGTCCGTGCGAATCCGAGAGCGCGCAGCGCGAAGATGCGGGTGGCCGAACGCCTCGCCGAGGCCGCCTGACCGCTCGGCGGTTCCACCCGTGAGCGCGACGCGCTCCTCGATAGGGAGATCGGCATGATGAACTGGCTGGGATGGTCTCGGCGGGTGGGAGGAGGATGGGGCATGGGCGCCGCCGTCGTGGCGGTGAGTCTCCTGAGTCTCTGGCATCACTCCCGCACGATTCAGGTGGGTTATGAAACCGAGCGCCTGCAAACCGAAAAAAGCCATCTGGAGCGCGCGCATCGCCAACTCGTGATCGAGCGCGAGAGTCTCGCCTCGCTGGAACGCATTGAGCGGCTGGCCGCCCGGATGGATCTGGTTCATATGGCCCCCCGCGAGGCGGTGGTGGTGAACGTTCGCCCGCCGCAACCCGAATCGGATGAGACGTTTGCGGTGGCGTTGGGGCGTGGTGTGCTGCCGAGCGAGGCGCATGCCGCGCCTTGATGAAGACGATTCACGCGGCCGTCGCCGCGCCCTGGCCGTCTTGGCGGTCTTGGCCGGCGCGTACCTCGTGCTGGCGGTTCGGGTCGTCTATCTGCAGGTCATCCAAGGTCCGGAATTGGCGTCTCGCGCCGAACGGCAGCATGAACGGTCGATTGCGGTCGAGGCCGAACGGGGCACGATCTATGACCGGAAGGGCCGCGTGCTGGCGACCGATCTCACGGTTCCCTCGCTTTACGCCGTTCCGTCGATGATTGACAACCCGGCCTCGATCGCGCGGGAGCTGGCGGTGGTGTTGGGCATGGACGCCCGGTCGCTGGCCAAGCGTCTGAGCGAGGATCGCGAATTTATCTGGCTCTCCCGGCGAGTCAATCCTGAGGTGGCTCGCGCGGTGGAAGATTTGGGGGCGGACGGTATTCGACTGATGCCGGAACCCCGGAGAATCTATCCCAAGAAGATGTTGCTCGGTCATGCGCTGGGATTTGCCGGGGCCGATCATACGGGTTTGGAAGGCCTCGAGCGCGCGTATGACCGGGTGTTGCGGGGGGAGAAGGGACGGCTCATTTACGAACGCGACGGGATGGGCCATCGGCTGTTCCCCAAGGATTTCCGGTATGTGGCGCCTTCGCGCGGCCACGATCTGGTTCTGACGATCGATGAAGTCGTCCAGTACGTCAGCGAGCGTGAACTCGATACGGCGTTGGACGAGACCGGCGCCGAGAGCGGAACCGTCCTGGTGATGGACCCGTCGAACGGGCATCTCCTGGCGATGGCGGTCCGGCCGGCCTTCAATCCCAACGAGGTCGATTCCCGCCGTCCCGGGTTATGGCGTAATCGGTCGGTGACCGATCTCTTCGAGCCCGGCTCCACCTTCAAGATTGTCGCCGCCGCCGCGGCGTTGGAAGCCGGTCTGATTCGCCCGACGGATTTGATCGATTGCGAGCAAGGCCGGTGGCCGCTCGCGGGCGGCGTCCTGCATGATCATGAGCCCTCCGGGGTGATTCCGTTCAGCGAGGTGATCGCGAAGTCGAGCAATATCGGTCTGGCGAAAGTGGCGACCCGGTTGGGTCCCGAACGGCTGGCACGGGCCATCGCCGCCTTCGGATTCGGGCGCAAGACGGGCATCGACGTCGGCGGAGAGGTGTCGGGCAGCGTGGCGCCGATCGCGCGATGGTCCCGGCGCTCGCTGGCCACCATCGCCATCGGCCAGGAGGTGTCGGCCACATCGATCCAACTCATCACCGCGTATGCCGCGATCGCCAACGGCGGGCGATTGGTCAAGCCCCGTCTCGTCGCGGCGGTGCGCGGGGCCGGGGGCATCGACATGCCGACGGTTGCGGACGTCGCCGAATCTCGGGTGATGTCCGCGCGCACCGCGCGGACGATGACCGCTCTGCTGGAGGGCGTCGTGTCTCGTGACGGCACCGGACGGCTGGCGGCCATCGACGGGGTGCGGGTGGCGGGCAAGACCGGCACCGCCCAGCAAATCGATCCCGAAACCGGGCGCTACGCCGCCGATCGCGTGGCCGCATCCTTCATCGGATTCGCGCCGGCCGAGCGCCCCGCGATCGTGGTGTTGGTCGTGATCGACAATCCGTCGGGGCGCGGATGGGGCGGCACCGTGGCGGCCCCGGTATTCCGTCGTATCGCCGAAGCCACGCTCCGGCACCTGGACGAGGTGCGCCCTCCGGAGGCGCCCTCCCCCGGTCTGACCCAGGTGGCGCGGCGGTGACGGCCCCGAGGCGATTGGCCGAGTTGACGGCGGGGTGGCCGGAACTGACGGTCGAAGGCGCCGCCGACACCCCGATCTCGCTGCTCACCACTGATTCGCGCCACGTCACGCCCGGCGCGCTGTTCGTGGCGATTCGCGGAGTCGGGTGGGACGGGCACGCGTTCTTGCCCGAAGCGCTCGCGCGGGGAGCCGCGGCGATTGCGGGCGATGATCCCGAAGCGGTCCGGCGCCTTCGGGGGCCGGCCGCCCTGGTGAAAATTACCGTCCCCGATACCCGGGCCTGGATCGGCCGGCTCGCGGCGCGCTGGTGGGGCGAGCCGTCGCACCGGCTGGGCCTTATCGGCGTGACCGGCACCAACGGGAAGACGACCACCACGCATCTCATCCGCGCGATCCTGGATGCCGCCGGACGGCGGACGGGTTTGCTGGGCACGATCGGCTATGCGCTGGGCGACGAGGTCCGGCCCGCCGACCACACCACGCCCGACCCGCTCAGCCTGCAGGCGTTGCTGGCGGACATGGTCGCCGGCGGCCTGACCGACGCGGTGATGGAGGTGTCCTCGCACGCCCTGGCGCAGGATCGGACCGCCGGTTGCGCCTTCGACGTGGCCGTCTTCACGAATCTGACGCAGGATCATTTGGATTTTCACGGCACGATGGAGGCCTATGCCGCGGCGAAGCGCCGTCTCTTCGAGCATCTGGGCGACGCGAATCCCAAGTCCCGGCCCCAAATGGCGATTATTAATCGCGATGATCCCTATTGGGAATCGATGGCCGCCGCCTCGCGCGTGCCGGTCTGGACGTACGGCCTGACGCCGAGCGCCGACATCTATCCCGAGGGCGTGACCTCCACGGTGGCCGGGCTTGGTTTCGAGGCGGTTACCCCGCGGGGCCGATTCGATCTGACCTCGCCGTTGGCCGGTTCCTATAATCTCTCCAATATCCTGGCGGCGGTGGCCGTGGCCTTGAGCCAGGATGTGCCGCTCGACGCGGTGCGGGCGGGGGTGGCGTCGATGAGCCGAGTGCCGGGCCGATTCGAGAAGGTGGAGGCCGGGCAGGATTTTACCGTGGTGGTGGATTACGCGCATACCGAAGACGCCCTGCGGCGCGTGCTGCTCGTCGCCAAAGATCTCTGCCGGGGACGGCTGATCACCGTCTTCGGGTGCGGGGGAGATCGCGATCCCGGCAAGCGGGCGCCGATGGGCCGCGCGGCGATCGGGTTGAGTGACCTCGTGATCGTGACGTCGGATAATCCGCGGCGGGAAGACCCGCTCGCCATCATTGCCGCGATCGAGACCGGATTGCGCGACGGGTTGGCCGCCCGCACGCCCGCACGCGCCTCGGCGTTCTCCAGTCAACCGTATTTGATCTTGCCCGATCGCCGGGACGCCATTGAGCGGGCGATTCACACCGCCGAGCCCGGCGATGTGGTCCTGATTGCCGGCAAGGGCCATGAGGATTATCAAATCCTGGGCACGCAGCGTGTGCCGTTTGACGACCGGCGGGTGGCGGTTGAGGCGATTGCCCGGCGGTTTGCGCCTCGTGTGCGGTCCGCGTGAACGCCGGTGGATCGCGGGAGACGGTCATGTTCCGAGTGGATGAGCTGGTGAACGTGGTGCACGGCAGGCTCATTGGCGGCCGGTCCGACCGCGTGATCGCCGCCGTGTCGACCGATACCCGACGGTTGGAGCCGGGCGCTATGTTCTGGGCGCTCCGAGGTGAACGGTTCGACGGCGCGGCCTTCGTGGAAGGGGCGTTGGCGCGCGGCGCGTGCGGGGCGGTGATCGCCGAAGACGCGATCGCGTCGCTTCGCGGATGGCAGGGCGGCGATGCGTCGATGATCGCGGTTCGAGACCCGTTGCGCGCTCTTCAAGACGCCGCGGCCGCGT
>JBDSOK010000288.1:0-2878 GCA_039914845.1 Nitrospiria bacterium
GACCGGCTGATCGTGCGCTGGCAATTGCACACCGAGTATTACAGCTACCAGGTCTGGTATCTGCCGGCCGATCCTGCGCACTCCCTGCGCTTCGGACCGCTCGAGTGGCCGGGCGCCGCGTTGATCTGTTCGAGTTTCGGCGAACCGGTCACCGCGCTCGATCTGGTGGCGACCGATGAGCCGAACGCCGTCTCCTCCCTGGTGGGCCCTCCGGGCGATCGTCCCTGGTACGGGGGGCGCATTCTGGGCGGCTCGCTCCGGGTCCTCACCGATTTCGAACCCGACGCCCACGGGCGCCGACGCTATCTGATCCACGGGCCGGAGCGGGAGAGTCTGCGGCGCGCGCTGCCGTTCGCGGCCGAGTGCGTCACCAAGCTCGAAAATTACTATCATCTGATCCTGGCGCCGTTGCCGAACTTCGCCGCCGCCATGGATCAGGTGTATCTGTTGGAGAAGCGCCAACTGGCGGATCGCGATGCGATCACGCGGGGCTTGGCGGGGGCCGCTCCCCCGCAGTTGCAGATCTGGCTGACCCGATTGACCGAAGCGCTGGCCGAGGTCAGCCGGCTGGGCGAAGCGATCCGCTACAATCTGGCCTCCGCGGTCCCGTACGATTCGATCATCCGGACGACGATCGAGGATCTCGGCGAAGAGCCGAGCGAGGGTGCGGCGCCGCTCGGCCGACACATCATTCGCCGGACCAGGGGTATTGCCGACGGCTATCAGCGGCTGATCCACCGGATCGAGGCATTGGAGCATTCATTCGAGGGCATGGTCTCCATCATCCGCACGCGGATCGATCTGGCGATGGAACAACAGAATCTCACCATCCTGTCGAGCGTCGATCGCACCACGAAGATCCAGGTGCGTCTCCAGCACATGGTCGAATCATTGTCGGTCATCGTCCAAGCCTATTATCTGACCAGCCTGGCCAATTACGGTTTCCGGGCGCTCGAGCATCGCGGTCTGCTGGGCGACGCCGCGATGGCCACCGCGCTCTCCATCCCCGTGGCATTCGGTCTGGCGTTCTTTCTGACGTGGCAAGCCAAACGCCTGATCATCGGCGACGAGAAAATTCCGTGATCTCGATCGGCGAACCGGCGCCCGACTTCGAGCTGGCCGGCGTCCGGGACGGCGACGACGGGCGGTGGGGCGTGGCGGAGTATCGCGGGCGCTGGCTGGTGTTGTTTTTCTATCCCGCCGATTTCACGTTCGTCTGTCCCACCGAAGTCGTGGGCTTCCATCGGGAGCTGCCGACCTTTCAACACCACGGGGTGGACGTGCTGGGCGTCAGCGTGGACTCGATCGAGAGCCACCGCGAATGGGCGCGCGAGTTGGGGGGCATTGCGTACCCTCTCCTCTCCGATCCCGCTGGCCTCGTCGCCGACGCCTACGGGGTGCTCGATCGCGAGGCCAAGGTGGCGCGGCGGGTGAGCGTCGTCATCGACCCACAGGGCATTGTGCAGCATGTCGTCGCGAGCCACCACAACGTCGGCCGCAGTGTGGAAGAAACCCTGCGCGTGGTCCGTGCCCTCCAAACCGGCCGCCTCTGCCCCGCGGATTGGCAACCGGGAGACGCCACATCGGATTTAGGGCCGAAGTACTGAAGCGCGAGGCAGGTGGGGGGTGACCACGTTCGACGAGAAACGCCGGCGGATCGAGCGCCGCGGCCGCATCCGCGAATTCGTTTTCGGGATCCAGGACGGTCTGATCAGTAATCTCGGCTTGATCGCGGGCATCGACGCCGCGACCTCCACCAATATCGCGATCGTGCTGCTGGGCGGGATCACGGCCGCGGCCTCGGGCGCGATCTCGATGGCCACCGGCGCGTACCTCTCATCCAAAGCCGAAAAAGAGATCTTCGACGCCGAGATCCGCACCGAGAGCGAGCGCCTGGCGACCGAGCCCTATCTGGCGCAAGAGGCGGTCTTGGAAGCCCTGAAGGAAGAAGGCTTGCCGCGCGAAAACGCCTATCGTGTCGTGCGCCTCCTGCAGTCGCGTCCCGACATCGTCTTTCAGACCTACCACGAGAAAGTTCTGGGCCTCGGCCGCGCCGAAATCAACCGGCCCCTGCAAGCCGCGCTGGTGATGGCCGCCTCGTTCGTCGTCGGCTCGACGATTCCCCTCCTGCCCTACGTCCTCCTGCCGCCCGGTTCGGCCCTGATCACGGCGGTGGTCCTCTCGACCGGCACACTCTTCGGTGTGGGCGTGTTCAAGGGCCGCTTGGCCAAGCAGTCGGTCTGGCGCTCCGGTCTGGAATTTTTCGCTATCGCGCTCGGGTCCGCCGGGCTGGGGTACGCGCTGGGTTTGGGGATCAACGCGTTGGGGATATCGGATCGCTGACGGCGTGCTCTCGGAATCAGTCTCCCACGATCTCGACGTGCAGGCCGATTTCGCGCAGGACGTCGGCCACCCGCTCGCACGCATCCCGCGGACCGGCGAAGCAGACGGCGCGACCGTGCTCATGCGCCTGGATCGTGACCGCGTAGGCGTCGGGAAGGGTGGCGCCGGTGGCTTTTTGCACTTGCCGCACCACCTCGTCAAACCCGTGGATATCGTCGTTATAGAGGATCACGCGGTGGTCATCGGTCGCTCCCTCGTGTTCTTCGGTGCGCGCCAGGTCTGCCTGATGTTCGACGTTCGTCATGGCGAGGACCGGTTCCGGTTGGATTCGAGCACGATCAGGCTTTGAGCAGGGCCCGCAGGGCCTCCGGTGACGTCACCGGCGGCGAGCAGGTGAACTGCCGGCAGACATAGGCCGTGGGACGTCCGTCGGCTGAGACCTTGCCGCGCAGCGGCTCGGGCAAGGCGGCCTCAGCGACGTGGTCGGGCGAGAGGACCGACAGGATGAGATGGGGCAGATAGAGGGTGTGAACGG
>JBDSOK010000285.1:0-11222 GCA_039914845.1 Nitrospiria bacterium
TGAGGTCCCATTTATTGATCACGAGGATGCAGCCCTTGCCGGCCGCGAGCACCTCGCCCGCGATCTTGGTTTCCTGCTCGACCACCCCTTCGCTCGCGTCGATCATCACCAGCGCGAGATCGGCCCGGGCCAGCGCGTCCTGCGCCCGCGCCACGCTGAAATGCTCCACGCCCCGCCCGACCTTGCCGCGCCGGCGAATGCCGGCGGTGTCGATGAAGCGGTAGATCCGGCCGCGGCGCTCGACCAGGGTGTCGATCGTATCCCGGGTGGTACCCGGCACCTCGCTGGTGACCAACCGCTCCTCGCCCAGAATCGTATTGATCAGCGTCGACTTACCCGCGTTGGGACGGCCGAGCACGATCACGCGCGGGGTTTCGTCCCGTGCCGGTTCATCCGTCGGTTCGCCCCGTTTGGGGATCGCCGCTTCCAGCAGATCGTCCAACCCATAGCCGTGTTCGGCCGACAGCGGGAAGATCCGGTCGACGCCCAATTGGTAAAAATCGTAGAGCTTGTCGTCATGCTTGGGCCCGTCGACCTTGTTGACGACATACCACACCGGCTTGGACACCCGCCGCAGGCGCTCGGCGATTTCGAGGTCCACCGCGGTGAGTCCCTCGCGACCGTCCATCAGGTAGATCAGCGTGTCGGCTTCCTCGATGGCGAAATCGGTTTGACGTTGGACCTGGGCCAGCATCGCATCGCCGCCGCCTTCCGCCGCCGGCCGTGGTCCGGCATGGGCGGGGTCGATCCCTCCGGTGTCGATCAGGGTGAAGCGCGACCCGCAATAATCCACGGCGTGGTAGTTGCGGTCGCGGGTGACTCCCGGCTGATCCTGCACGATCGCGAGACGGTGCCCCACCAGCCGGTTGAACAACGTGGACTTGCCGACGTTGGGGCGGCCGATGACGGCGACATACGGACGAGGGAGGGGGGCGGGCGGCATCGTCGTTAGAGCGTGGGGTCGGTGGGCATCGAATACCCGTCCGGACCCGTCACCTCGGTCGTCCGATACGGGCGGTTGTGGATCAGGTAGCCGTACCATTGCCGTCCCGAGTCGACCAAAATCACGACGGCGAGCACGGCGACGAGGGCGACCAGGACCGCGTCGAGCCGGAAATGGAACGCCTCAGCGGCCGACGTTGCGGCGGCGGCCTTGGCCGAGAACAGGCCGTAGAGTTGCCACGACGCGGTGAGCGTGATCGTGCCCACGAACACCATCGGCGCCGCGGTCACCCAGAGGTAGCGCGCCTTGCCCATTTTGATCAGCAGCGTGGTGCCTACGCAGAGCGCAATCGTCCCGAGCAATTGGTTGGCCGCGCCGAACATCGGCCAGATCGTCGAGATGCTGCCGTTGGCGATGAGGTAGCCCCAGGCCCCGACGACCAGCGCGCTCGCCGCCGCGGCGCCGGGCATCCAATTGAGATCCGCGAAGCGCCGGAAGCCCGCTCCGCCCATGTCCTGGACGAGGTAGCGCGCCACCCGGGTGCCCGCGTCGATGGTGGTGAGGATGAAGAGGGCTTCGAAAAGCAGCGCGAATTGATACCAATAGGCGATGAGGTGCCGCAAGCCGGGGATCGAGGCGAAGATCGTCGCCATGCCCACCGCGAGCGACACCGCGCCGCCCGGCCGTCCCTGGACGTCGGTCTCCACCAGCCGCGACAGCTCGCCGACCTCCAGCGGCGCGTAGCCCATCGCGGCAAGCCGCTCGGCGGGGAGTGTGGTGTTGATCGCAAAATAGTCGCCCGGAAGCAAAATGCACGCGGCGATCAGCGCCATCACGCCCACGAAGCTTTCCATCAGCATCGCGCCGTAGCCCACCAGCGCATGGCCCTCGCGCTCCAGCATCTTGGGGGTCGTGCCCGAGCAGATCAGCGAATGAAAGCCCGAGATCGCGCCGCACGCGATCGTGATGAAGACGAAGGGAAAGAGCGTGCCGGGGATGATGGGCCCGCCGCCCGCGACGAACGCGGTGGTGGCCGGCATGTGGAGATCCGGCGCCATGGCGATGACGCCCGCGGCCAAGAGGACAACGACGCCGACCTTCATGAACGACGAGAGGTAATCGCGCGGCGCCAGGAGCATCCAGATCGGCAGTACCGACGCGAGGAAGCCATAACCCGTGAGCCCCCAGATCAGACTGTCCCGTCCCAGGTCGAAGACCGCCCCGAACGGCGTGGCCGCGATCGGCCGCCCCGCGACGACCGCCGCCAGGAGAAGGGCCACGCCGATGATCGATACTTCGCCGACCCGGCCGGGCCGCAGACGGTGCAGGTACCACCCCATGAACAGCGCGATGGGGATGGTCATCGCAAGCGTGAACGTGCCCCAGGCATTGTGCGCCAGCGCGTTGACGACCGCCAGCCCCAGGCCCGCCAGCGCGACGATGACGATGAACAGCACCGCGACGGTGGTCGCCACCCCGGTGACCACGCCGATCTCATCGCGCGCGATCTGCGGCAGCGACCGCCCGTTGCGCCGCAGCGAGCCCACCAGAATCACGAAGTCCTGAACCGCGCCCGCCACCACCGCCCCGACGACCAGCCACAGAAAGCCCGGCAGATAGCCGAACTGCGCCGCGAGCACCGGCCCTAAGAGCGGCCCCGCCCCCGCGATGGCCGCGAAGTGGTGGCCGAACAAGACCCACTTATTGGTGGGATGAAAGTTCTTGCCGTCGTTGAGCCGGAGCGCGGGCGTGATACGGCGATCGTCGAGCCCCATGACCGTGTGCGCGAGAAATCGCCCGTAGAACCGGTACGCCAGCACGTAAAAACACGCCGCCGCCACAACCAGCCAGAGCGCATTGACGTGTTCCTGCGGCCGCACGACGCCGGTGACGATCGCGAACGCGATTGCGCACAGAATCGCCACCCCGGCCCAGAAAATTTGCCTTACCAGGATATTCATAGCCGGGACATCGTAGCGGACCGGGAGCGGGGAAGTCAAAACACGTTGACCGCGGCGTCGTGCGCCGGGTCATTTGATGGCGAGGATCTCGACGTCGCCTTCCCGCCGGAGGACTTTGATACTGACGCCTCCCGCGTGGCGCTCCAACTCCAGATCCACCGAGGCCTTGCCGACCCGGAGATCGGTCACGCGCACCCTGGGCAGGCCATCCGGCAAGATCGGATGGTCGAAGCGGATCTGGCGGCGGGACGCGTCGATCGATAAGCCGAAGCAGGCCTGCAACAGGAGGAACACCGCGCCGGACGCCCACGCTTGCGGGGAGCAGGCCACGGGATAGAGCGTGGGACCGCGTTCCGGGCGCTGGGCGAATCCGCAGAACAACTCGGGCAGGCGGTGCAGATCGACGAAGTTGCTGGTCTCAAATAATCCGACCATCACCCTGAGGGCCGCGTCTTTTAACCCGTATCGCGAGAACCCCTCGGCGATCAACGCGTTGTCGTGGGGCCAGACCGAGCCGTTATGGTACGCCATGGGATTGTAGCGGACTTCGCCGGCGTCCACGGTGCGGATTCCCCAGCCCGAGAATGAATTACGGCCCATCAACGTTTGGGCCACCAACCGGGCGCGCTCGGGTCCGGCAATGCCGGTGAACAAACAGTGGCCGGCATTGGACGTTCGCACCCGGCACGGCTGTTTGCGGCCGTCGAGCGCCAGGGCGTAGGTCGAGAGGTCCTCGCACCAGAAGGCCTCCTCGAACCGCTCGCGGAGGTGCTCGGCCTGGTGGACCAGTTCCGCCCCGCGGCGCGCATCGCCCAGCGCCTCGGCCATTTCCGCCGCCCGGCGCTTGGCCGCGTACACGTAGCCCTGGACTTCGCACAGCGCGATCGGCCCCTCGGCGAGCGTGCCGTCGGCGTGAAAGACCGAATCGTGGGAGTCCTTCCAGCCCTGCTGGAGCAATCCGTGGGCCGACCGTCGCGAGTACTCGACGAAGCCGTCCCCGTCCGCATCGCCGTAACGGTCGATCCACTCCAGCGCCCGCTCCACGTGGGGCCAGAGCGATTGGATGAACGCGCGATCGGCGGTGCGCTGATGGTAGGCTCCGGCCACGAGGATGAAGAGCGGGGTGGAGTCCACGCTGCCGTAGTAGCGGCCGAAGGGAATTTCACCCAGGGCGGCCATCTCGCCCTGACGGGTCTCGTGAAGAATCTTACCCGGCTCGGCGTCTCGTTCCGGCACCACCTCGGTCGCCTGGGTGGCGGCGAGGTAGGCGAGCACGCCGCGGGCCATCTCCGGTTTGATCCACAGATATTCGAGCGCGGTGATGAGACCGTCGCGGCCGAAGACGGTGCTGTACCACGGCACGCCGGCATAGGGATAGAGGCCGTGGGGGGTCCGCGTGGTCATCATGCGGAGATCGGCGGTGGATCGCGCCAGCCAGCCGTTAAACCACTCGTTCGAGGTGGACACGTGGGCGGAGGAGGCGCGATCGATTTCGCACGCCTCCGCAAGAGAGGCAAACGCATCCTCATAGGCCAGACGGGGCGGTCGGACGTCCCCCACCTCGCACTCGATGATGAGCGCCAGCGTCGCGTCGCCTTTGGGTTCGAGTCGGACCTCGAACGCCAGCCGGGAATCGGAACCGGCCAGCGGCGTGATCGCGTCGGTGACGGTGGACCGGACTCGCGTCCGGCGCGTGACGCCGTCCAGGCCGTCGTAGGACATCGTCAGGCCATGGTCATTTGCCTCCCACCCGCCCCGCCGCCCTTTGCGGGGTCGGACCATCCCTCGCACTTCGAACACGTCGGCAAAATCGGCATCGAATTCGACGGTCAGCCCCACCGTGACCGGCGCCAAGCCCCAGTTCCAGATGCGCACGTGTTCGTAGCTGACGCCCGCCCGCAGAAATTTGGAGCGAAACAGATGCAGCGTCCCCCGAGGGAGGGTCACGGCGTCGCGCTCGTGAATGTCGGGGTTGGTCAGGTCGACCGCCAGCAGGGTGTTGTCCTCGCGGACGGTGGAGCCCAGCAACAACGGACGCTCCCCGCAGAGCCTCAGGATGAGACGGGAGAGGAAGCGGGTGCCGCCGTGATAGAGCCCTTGCTCCCCCAGTCCCAAGGGGATGATGTCTCCGTAGCGGTCGAAGACGCAAAAACTATCATCGTGCTTCAGCACGTGGGTATGCTCTTCCGCGCGCGGCGCGGGCGCATCGATATAATGCTCGGGGTTGGGATTATTCACCGAGTTCTCCCACGATCTCCGGGGCGAGCGCGTCCACCCCCTCGCCCCGCAGGCGGCGGTAGAGCGCCACGTAGTCCTGCGCCATTCGCGCGGCGGTGAACCGCGCCTCGAACACCGCCCGGCATGCGGCGCGATCGATCATCGACAGGCGGTCGACCGCTTCCACGGCCTCGTCCACGGTGTCGACGATGAATCCCGTGACGCCGTCCTCCATCACTTCCGGCACCGAGCCGCGGCGGAAGGCGATCACCGGCGTCCCGCAGGCCATCGCCTCGATCATCACCATGCCGAACGGCTCAGGCCAATCGATGGGAAATAAGAGCGCACGGGCGCCGCCGAGCAGTTCCCCTTTCTCGCCCTCGCCGATTTCTCCCAGATATTCCACGAGCGGATGGGAGAGCAGCGGCTCGATGTCGGTCTCGAAATACTCCCGATCCTGGGGATCCACCTTCGCGGCGATCTTGAGCGGCATGCCCGCGCGGGTCGCGATGGCGATGGCATGGTCCACACGCTTCTCGGGTGAAATGCGCCCCAGAAACGCGAGGTATTCCCCCGGCGTCGACTGATACGCATAGAGATCCTCGGGCAAGCCGTGATGCACCGTCCCCTGCCAATTCACCCACGGCAGCGGGGCTCGTTGCGCGTGGGAAATGGAGACCAGCGGTTCACGGGTGAATTGCCGATAGAGCGGGACCAGATCGGGGAGATCGAGGCGACCGTGCAGCGTGGTCAGCGCGGGGAGGCGCAGCCGGCGGGATAGCGGAAAGTGCAGGTAGTCGATGTGAAAATGCAGCGCGTCGAAGGACGCCACGTCGCGAGAGACCCGTTCCAACAGCAAGATGTGATGGGCCAGGGGATCCCGGCATTCGGGGTCGAGCCGGAGCGATCGGGGACAGACGGCAATCAGTTCCGCGGCCGTCACCGAATCCCCGCTGGCAAACAGGACGACGTCATGACCCTGTCGCACCAGTTCTTCGGTCATATACGACACCACCCGCTCCGTTCCGCCATAGTATTTGGGCGGCACACTCTCGTAGAGGGGGGCGATCTGAGCGATTCTCACCGAAACCTCCTTAGGGGAAAGAGGTCGCCGGCAGCATCGGATCGCGTCCGATCAGAGGGGACGGAACGGGAACGCTTCCGGCGGTGACCTCCTATGGCACATGACCGCCTCGGCGGCCGGCGAGGAGCCCATGGGAGCGCTCTCGATTCATTATACGAGTCGCCACTCCACCAGTTCCACGGATCGAAATCAGATCTCATTGAGGCCCCTCACAACTTGACTCACGCCCCCCGTCTCTGTAGAGTAACGGCTTTTGGAAGGGTCCCCATGGCCGACGAGAATGATGCGTTCCGGAAAGGCGTGGCGTTGGCCAGCCGGGTGGGCGTTGAAATGGTCGCCGCCACGGCGGTGGGGGGGCTCTTGGGATACGGACTCGACGCCTGGCTGGGCACGGGCCCGTGGTTATTGGTGGCCGGGGTGGTCCTCGGCGGCGCCGCCGGGTTCTTCGGCGTGTACCGTCTGGTCAATACCCCGTAGAGACGGAACTAGGTCGCGACGTGGAAAATCCGCTCCATCATTTTGAGTTGCATCCCATCCTCCCGCTCCATCTCTTCGGGATCGATATCTCCATCAATAAAGCCGTGATCATGATGTGGATCGCCTGCGGTCTCGTGTTGCTCTTCTTCTACCTGGCGACGCGCCGGGCGAGCCTCGTGCCGCGTCGGCTTCAAAGCGTTGCCGAGAAGGCCGTGGAGTTCCTACGCGGGATGGCGGTCCAGAATATAGGGCCGCTCGGGCACAAGTTTTTCCCGTTCATCGCCACGCTGTTTTTCTTCGTCCTCGCCAACAATGTTATTGGGCTCATTCCAGGATCGTACACCCCGACGAGCCAGATCATCGTGACGGGCTTTTTTGCATTGCTCGTGTATGGGGTCAGCCTGGTCCTGGGTTTCGCTCGTCACGGGTTGCACTTTTTCACGGTCCTCACTCCTGCGGGTACGCCCGGTTGGCTCTTTCCATTGATGATTCCCATAGAGGTTATCAGCCAGTTGTCGCGACCCATCACCTTGGCCGTTCGATTATTTGCCAACATGACTGCTGGCCACATCATTCTCACCGTTTTGTTTAGCCTTATGCTGGTGGCACCGGTCTACCTCGGTGTGTTCTACATCGGTATCGTGCCCTTTGCGATGAGCATCCTTATCTATGGGCTCGAGCTGTTTGTCGCGTTTATCCAGGCCTATATCTTTACTATTCTGGCATGTGTCTATCTGGGAGAATCCGTCAAGCTCCACTGATCACCCTACAGGTACAAGGAGACAATTATTATGGATGCATCGGCAGCGGGTCTGTTGGGAATGGGCATTGCGGCTGCAGGATTCGCCGGGTCGGGTATCGGCATCGGCCTGATTTTCAGCAAGATGATCGAGGCGGTCGCCAGGCAACCGGCAGCGGAAGCCCAGATCAGCAAGTATATGTGGATCGGTTTCGCGCTCGTCGAGGCTATCGCGCTTTTCGGCATGGTCATCGCGTTCATTATCATGGGTCTGCGCGGGTAAGCGGCTGCCATGCCTCAATTCGACACCCACTTCCTGTCGCCCCTGCTCTTCTGGTCGGCGGTCTCGTTCGCGATTCTGCTCTTCTTGTTGAAGCGCTACGCGTTCCCGGCCATCACCGAGATTCTCGATGCCCGCGAGCGGGCCATTGCGCAGAACCTGGCGAAAGCCGATCAGGCGCGCAAGGACGCCGAAGCGTTGCTGGCGGAGTATCAGGCCAAGCTCAAGAGCGCCCAGCTCGAAGCGACCGCGATGATGGACCAGGCCAAAAAGCAGGCTCAGCAGACGGCCGACGAGAACCAGCGGCGGGTGAAAGAGGACACCGACCGCTTGCTGGCGACGGCGCGCGAGGAGATGGCCCGCGAGCGTCTGCGGGTCACGAAGGAACTCAAGGATCAGACCGTCGAACTCGTGATCGCCGCCATGGAACGCGTCTTGCGGCGCTCGCTCACCGACGCGGATCACAAACGCCTGGTCAAAGAGGCCGTCGAGCAGTTGACGTAGAGGCTGCCTCGCGCCGTCAGGACGGCGCGAGGCAGGGAACCCGTTCGCCGATACCCGATGTCTCCCTATCGCGCCATTCTGTTCGACCTCTGCGATACGCTCGTCCACTTCGACGCCGAACGGCTGCCCTTGATCGAAGTCGACGGCCGGCCCACCCGGTCGACGGCCGAGACGATCTTTCGGGAGCTGCCCCCCGGCCCCCTCATCCCGTTTGACACATTCCATGCCTGCCTGCTGGACGTTACGGCCGAAATTGCCGCCGCTCGTGACGTCGATCATCGCGAGGTGACTTCACGCGAACGATTTCGTCGAATTCTCGAGCGGCTCGGCGCAGAGGCAAGCCCGGACGCCGCCGACCGTCTCGTGGCGGCGCATATGACGCGCCTGGCCCACGCGCTGGTTTCGCCCTCGCACCATCGCGAGGTTCTCGAATCCCTGGGCCGCCGCTATCGTCTCGGGATCGTCACCAATTTCGATCACGCGCCCACGGTGCACGCCGTGCTTCGGCGCGACGGCTTGGCCTCGTCCTTTGAGGTGGTGGTCATTTCCGGTGAAACGGGCTGGCGCAAACCTCACCGCGCCATCTTCGAAACCGCCCTGCGGCAGTTGGGGCTGGGACCGCGCGAGGCCTTCTTCGTGGGAGACAATTTCGCGTTGGATGTAGAGGGCGCCAGCGGAATGGGAATGTCCGCGGCCTGGTATGCGCCCGGCCGGCGGGAAGCTCCACGCGGGTTTCCGATCCTCGACGATCTGGCGAATCTCGAGCGCCTGCTCGGCGATTGATCGGCCGTCCCGTTTACTTGCCCACTGGATGTTCCATGGGCGAGCCGCGGCCGACCTGGGGGTAGGAAAATCGGGCCTCGTCGGTCCGCCGCCGCGCCGCGTCGACCAACGCCGGAATGTCGAGGCGGGACTCCGCCGCCGCTAATTGGCCTTCCGTCGATTTCGTCGCGGGGTGTTTGGGGGTGAACAGCGAACAGCAGTCTTCATCCGGCTGGATCGAAATTTCGTAGGTGCCGATCGCCTGAGCCTGGTGGACGATCTCTTCCTTATCCATCCCCACCAGCGGGCGGAGAATGGGCAGCGATGCCGCGCCGTCGATCACCGCCATATTGGAGAGCGTCTGCGACGCGACCTGCCCCAGCGCCTCGCCGGTGACGAGCGCTTCGGCGCGAACGCTCTTCGCGACGGCCTCGGCGATGCGGATCATGAGACGGCGATAGACGATCACCCGGAGGGGCGGCGGCACCGCCAACACCACCTCGCGCTGCACTTCACCGAAGGGGACCAGGAACAGGCGGGACGCGGCCTGGTACCGGGTGAGCAGTTCGACCAGTTCGCGGGCCTTGTCCTGCGAGGCGCGGCTGACGAACGGGTGGCTGTGGAAGTGGACGAACACCACGTGCGCGCCCCGCTTCATCATGCGATACGCGGCGACCGGCGAATCCAGGCCGCCGGAGAGCAGGCAGGCGACACGACCCGAAATCCCGGCGGGCAACCCCCCCGGACCGGCCATCCGATCGAGCGAGAGCAGAAAGCCCTTGTCGAGGACTTCGACATAAATCGTGAGTTGGGGTCGCTCCAAATCCACCCGGGCGCCGGTCAACGAGTTGACCAGGCTCCCCAGTTGGACGTTGATCTGATTGGACGTGAGGGGAAAGCGCTTGTTCCCCCGCTTGGCCGTGATCCGGAATGAGGCCGGGCGGAGGGGCTTGACCACGTCGGTCACGGCCTCGGCCAGCCGCTCCATCTCAAGCGGCACCCAGCGCGCCATCGCAAAATTCGCGACGCCGAATGTCCGGCTGATCCGCGCGGCCACCTCGCGCTCGTCGACCCCGTCCGGCAGGCCGACCAAGAGCCGCCCCTCGGGCCGCTCAACGGTCCCCGCCCCGGTCCCCTTCAACCCGCGCTGAAGATTGCGGACCAGCCGCTGCAGGAAATACGCGCGATTGCCTTTTTTGAGCGTGAGCTCGTGATAATGGACGAGAGCGTAGCGCATGGGCGGAGGATACCGAAGGCCCCCGACGGTTGCAAGGCGGTTAGGCGGTTCTCCTGCTCAGGACGCGATCCACCGACCATTTCCCGCCGCCCGCGATCATCAGCGCGACGCTCATCGCCAGCATGAGCAGGTGATATTCGTAGCCCTCGCCGGCTTGCTTGCCGAACCAGTTCATGAAGAAGCCGTTGGGCAGGTGAACGAGCCAGATCGCGCCCACCATGACGCAGGCGATCCCGAAGGCGGCGAAGCGGGTGACGAGTCCCACGATCAACATGACGGCGCCCACCGATTCGGCCATGATCACCAGGAACGCCAGTACCGCCGGGATGTGCATCTGGCCGGTGAACGCCCCCATCGTGCCCGAGAATCCGTAGCCCCCGAACCACCCGAACAATTTCTGCGCGCCGTGCGGAAACATCACCGCCCCCAACATCACCCGCAATACCAAGCTGGACCACGAATCGTCGGTGTGCAACAGAGTCTTCATCGCCGGCCTCCTCGGAGTAAGCGTTCGTCGAGCGAACGGCGCTCGCCGCGCCTAGGATACCGTTAACGGCTGCTCTATTTCAAACTCAAGCGGCGGCGTGGGGGAGGAAGCCTATAAGGACGCAAGTCGCCGCTTGGCGTCCTGGAAAAACTCGCCGTCTGGGGCGTTTTTGAGATACGTTTCGAGGTGTTTTCTGGCGTCGTCCTGTTTGCCGAGTTTGACCTGGACCAGGGCCAGTTGGTAGTACGCCACGGAAAATCGCGGATTCAGGTTGAGCGTGGCCTCAAATTCCCGGGCCGCGGCGTCGAAGCGCTTCTGGGCCGCGTAGATCACCCCGAGATTGTAGCGGGCATCGAAAAGCACGGGAAAGAGCTTGATGACTTCGCCGTAGGCATTCGCCGCTTCCTGTAGATCACCGCGCTTCTGATAGGCATTCGCCAGGCGAAAATAGATCATGAACGGTTCGGTATCCCGCTCCAACGCCCGCTTGAGATACGTGATCGCGGTGTCGAGCTTGCCCTCCGCCAAAGC
>JBDSOK010000323.1:0-4942 GCA_039914845.1 Nitrospiria bacterium
AGATCAACGCGGCGCCCGGCCACTCGAGCGGTCCGAAGCGCAGGGAGTGCGCAGGATCGGCCGGCAGATACCAGACCTGGTAGCTGTAATACTCGGTGTGCAATTGCCAGCGCACGATCAGCCGGTCACCCGATGGATGGTCCAGCACGCCGTACCCCCACCGATCGGCCAGCACGGTCGATGCCGCAGGCACCCGACACTCGGCCAGGGTCCGCTCGAACGCGGCGCGCGCGAGACGACTCTCGGAGGGCGGATCCTTCATCCAAAACGCGGTGTGGTGGACGTGGGCCGGCGCGCTGAGCATCCGCTCAAAGGGGAGGAGCGTCTTGGCGACAGCCGGCGCCTCGGCGTCCCGCCCTCGACTGACCGTGCGCTCTTGTTCGGTTCCGCCGGTCGTCACGCGAGACCTAAAAGGGGCTGAGGTTGGAAAATCCTTCGGGCACCGCGAAGCGCGCGGGGTCGATCGATTCCTCGCCGAGGGCGCGATAGGAGACCATCAGCGTCCGGCCGTCTTGGACATAGATCACCTTGAGCGGCAGGCGCGACGCGTCCGTGGCGCGCCAGACGAAGGTATACTCCGGGGCCCGGCCATGGGCCAGCCTGCGCTCGACCAGCACCAGACGGGCCGCCGTCCCGTTCACGGTGTCGTTCTTGAGCGGAATGTCCCGCACCGCCGCCTCTTTCGGGGCGGGCGCCCAACCTTCGATGAACGCCCGGAGCGCGAGCGGCAACGACAGCGCGAGATCGAAATAGATGCGGTCGTCGGGAAACACGCGGTAGAAGCGTCCACCGGCGAAATCGTAGAGGTGATATTCGGCATAGCCCGCGCGGCCCGAACCGACATCGGGTTCCACCAGGGCGCCGGTCTCGGTGAGGAACAGCTTGGCGGTCGTCGCCGCGTTGCCGTCCGCCCCCATCACCTGCTGCTCCATCTCGGCGGTCAGGGCCGGGATCGCGGGGGCGGCATCCTCCGCCCATACCGGCGACCACACGGCGAGGAGGAGCAGCGACCCTGCGCGCCACGTGGACCCTCTACCCATGCAGACTGCCGGAACGAAATCCCGCAAGATCCAGCGCCACGTGGCGAAACCCCAGATCCTTCAGCGCCGCGACAATCTCGGCGCGCAACGCCGGATCGGCGAAGCGCGCAAGCTCCGCCTCCCCGACTTCGATGCGCGCGATGTCCTCGTGGTGGCGGACCCGCAGCTCGCGAAACCCCTTGTCCCGCAGCACCGCCTCGGCGCGATCGACCTGGCTCAACCGCTCGATCGTGATCGGCAGGCCGGTCGGAAACCGCGAGGACAGACACGGCGAGGCGGGCTGATCCCAGGTGGGCAAACCCCGTTCACGGCTCAATTCGCGAATCTCGGATTTGGTCAATTCCGCCTCCACCAGCGGACTCTTGATCCCATGTTCGTGCGCCGCCATCAACCCCGGCCGGTGTTGGGAGAGATCGTCCAGGTTGGTCCCTTCCGCGACGGATCGCAGCGCCAAGGTTCGCGCCAGGGGTTGGAGGCGCTCGAACAACTCGTCTTTACAGTGATAGCAGCGGTCGGCGGGATTGGCCGTGAAGCGGGGCCGGGCCATCTGCTCGGACTGCACCCACTCGTGCCGGATGCCGATGCGCCGGGCCAGCGCCCCCGCCTGTTCCGCCATGTGGGCGGGATAGGTGGGCGAGAGCGCCGTAGCCGCGACCGCGCGAGGACCCAGGACCTCGTGCGCGGCCTGGGCCAAAAACGTGCTGTCCACGCCGCCGGAGAACGCCACCAGCACCGAGTCCATCTCGGTGAGCACGTCCTGCAGACGGCGGTATTTGGCGTCGGACTTCACGGCGCGGCCCCGGCCGGCACGGGGGTAAGGTCCCGCGCCAGATCTTCCGTGTTGCCGACCACCACCAAGACGTAGCGCTCGGCATCCAAATGTTCGGCTGCGACGCGCGCGACGTCCTGCCGGGTCACCGCGCGGATGAGCCGCGGATAATCCTCGAAGTACCGGAGACCCAGGCCGTAAAACTCGACCACCGCCAGAAGCCGGGCCAACTTGCCGTTCGTATCGAACCGCAGCGGAAAGCTGCCCGCCAGGTAATTTTTCGCCGCCTCCAATTCCTGGTCGGTGACACCCCCGGTCCGCATCCGCGCGATCTCCGCCGTCACTGCGCGAATGGCGTCGGCCGCCGAGGCGGTTTTGGTTTGCAGGCTGACTTCGAAGCTGCCGGGAAACCGCTTGGCGTCGAAGGCGCTGGAGATGCCGTACACCAGACCCTGGTTGTCACGGATCGTCGTCATCAAGCGCGAGGCGAAGCCTCCGCCCCCCAGAATGTAATTCATCACCACGACCGGGTAGAAGTCGGGGTCCGTTCGGGCGATGCCCAGCCCTCCCAGGAGAATCGTGGCCTGCGTCAGATCCTTGTCGACCAGCTTGACGGTCCGCTCCTTCAACGGCGGCGCCGTCGGCACGGTCAGCGGGGGAAGCCCCGCCTGCTCCCATGAACCGAACGCCTGCCGGATGGTGCGTCGCGCCTCGGCCGCGGTCAGGTCTCCCACCACGGCCAGTATCGCATTGTTGGGGCGATAGTACGTGCGATGAAACGAGACCGCCTCCTCGCGAACCAACATGGGCACGGTGGTCTCCAAGCCCTCGATGGGATATCGGTACGGATGCGGCCCGAACACCAGCGGGGCGAAGACTTTTTCGGCCACAGCCTCGGGGTCGTCCTTCGCGGACCGGATGCCGGAAAGGGTTTCGCGACGCAGCCGATCGACTTCGGCGACGGGAAACGTCGGACGCAGCAACACGTCGGTCATGATCCCGAGCGCCGCCGGGAGGTCCTTCTTGAGCGTGGTGAGCGAGAGGGTCGAGTAATCGTGACCCGCTTCCGCGGTGAGGCTGCCGCCGATGAAGTCGATCGCCTCCGCGATCTCCACCGCCGAGCGCGCGGCCGCGCCCTTCGTCAGCAGTCCCGCGGTCAGCGCCGCCAAGCCCGCGCGGCCCTCGGGATCGGCCAGCGCGCCGGTCTTGACCAGGAGATGCATCTCAACCGCCGGGATCGTGTGCCGTTCCACCAGCAGCACCACCAAGCCGTTCGGCATCGTCCACCGCTCGACGCGGACCGGAGGGGCCGCCGACGCGGATGACAGCGCCAGGCTCAACACCACGGCGGCCGCGGTGACGATGAGCGTTCCGCGGCGCAGGATCGGTCCCCGCCGCATCACGGGACGGCGCTCGACGGCGACGGCACGACGGGACCGGCGGCGGACGTGGGGATCAACGTGCCGACCGTCCGCGCATCCTCTCCCAGATAGGTCTTGGCCACGCGGACGACGTCCGCTGCGGTCACGCGCCGGATATTGGCGACGAACGACGCGAGATACCCCTGCCCGGCGCCCACCGTCTCGGCGGTCCCGATCTGCATGGCCCGATAGAAATTGGAGTCTTGCCCCAGGAGAAATTGCGCCTCGATCTGGTTCTTGGCCTTGGTCAGTTCGCGCGCGGCGGGAGGCGTTGCGGCGATCTTCGCCACCTCGTCGAACAATGCGCGCTCCAAATCGGCGACGGGCGTGGTCGGATGGGCCATGCCGTAGACATAGAACAACGGCGGATCGGCGGAGAGCGCGGTGTAGTCTCCTCCCGCCGCCAGCGCGAGCTGCCGCTCATAGACCAACGAGCGGTGCAGGCGCGAGCTGGGCCCTTCCGCGAGCAAGGCGGCCAGGACCGTGAGCGCGTAAGTATCGGGGTGGCGGTAATTGGGCACGTGATAGCCCGCCATCACCGCCGCCAATTGGGCCTCTTTCCGGACCGTGACCCGCCGCTCGCCGCGTTGGGGCGGGTCGAGAACGGGAGGACGCGGAGGCGCCGTCGGCCCGTGAACCGCGCCGAAGATCGCCTCGATTTTCGGGAGCAGCACCCGGGGATTGATGTCGCCCACAATCACCAGTACGGCGTTGGTCGGAGTGTAGTGGACACGGTAATAGGCGCGGATATCGTCGGCCGTCAGACGGTCGAGATCGTCCATCCAGCCGATGACCGGCCATCGATACGGATGGGCCATATAGGCCGTCGCGTACAGGTGCTCGACCAATGTCCCCTCCGGATCGTCCTCGGTGCGCAACCGCCGCTCTTCTTTGACCACGTCGCGCTCGAGATTAAACTCCTGATCGGCGATGACCAGCCCCGTCATCCGGTCGGCTTCGAGATCGAGCGCCAGGCCGATCTGATCGGCGGAGAGATTCTCGAAGTACGCGGTGTAATCGTGGGAGGTGAACGCATTATCGTTCCCGCCGCTTTCCGCGATCGACTTGGAAAACGCCCCTTTGCCGTAGCGGTTGGTGCCTTTAAACATCATGTGTTCCATCAGATGAGACAATCCCGTTTTCCCGGTCGTTTCATCCCGCGATCCCACCCGGTACCAGACCTGAACGGTCACGACCGGAGCCTTGGGCTCGGGGACCAGAATGACGCGGAGACCATTGGGGAGGATCGATTCGGTCGGGGCGGCAGCCCAGACGGGCGAGATCCACAGGATGAGCCACAGCAGGAGTGCGCTCGACCGGCCGTGACGCAGCATGGCGCGATGCTAACGAATGCCCGAACGGCTTGTCAAGGACCGAGGAATAAAACCATCCAGTCTCGGTCTTTCCATCCATAACTGGGACGTCGCTCCCGCGCCCGATAGGCGCCGCGCCAAACAGTCCGGCGCCCGCAACGGAGCCACGGGAAGGGGATATGATGGAGTGTCGCCGCTGTCATGGGTTGATGGTGTCGGATCGCTTTACCGATCTGATGGATGAAACCGGACAAATGACGTTCGGAGGCTGGCGCTGCCTGGTCTGCGGAGAAATTGTGGATCCGGTGATCGTGACCAACCGGTTAAACAAAGACGCGGTGGCGACGAAGCCGCGGCATCCGCGCCTCATCACGTGGGTCAGCCAAAGCGCGTAGCCGC
>JBDSOK010000058.1:0-14236 GCA_039914845.1 Nitrospiria bacterium
ATAAAAAGATGAGTTCCACGTCGAAGATCACGAACAACATGGCGATGATGTAGTAGCGGACCGGAAAGGGCATCCGCGCGTCCGAGATCGGCTCGCTGCCGCACTCGTACGCAGACAGTTTCTCGGAGGAAAAAATCCGGGGGTGGACGACGTAGCTGGCCACCAGCGTTCCGACCCCGAACACCGCGGCGATCGCGATGAACATCACGATCGGCAGATAATTGGACAGGTAGGTCGAAAACTCCGGAGTCATCGCACCTCCATTCGCAGCCGACGTTTTCTGCCGAAAGCTGGTTGTAGCACGTTCGTTTTTGGAGCGTCAACTGGTTAAAGGGCCTAAGGACGGGCTTGGGGCGAACGGCCTACCCGGTCTGACCTCCCCCCTTGCGGGGGAGGGACGGGTGGGGGGTGATTCTTTACCCCAGCTTCGACAACCGGTCGAGATCCTCTTCTTTGCCCACAATGACCATCACGTCGCCCTTCTGAAGGATGTCGTCGGCGTCGGGATTCACGTTCATGTCTTCGACGTTCTTCCACTCGCCGCGGACGAGCTTGGTCACGCGGCGTTTGATCGCGATCACGTTGATGCCGTAGCTCGTGCGGATGGACGCTTCTTTGAGCGGCTTGCCCACGAACGGCCCCGGCACCTCGATCTCTTCGATGCTGTAGCCCTGGGCCAGTTCCAGGTATTCGAGGACATTGGGGGTGATCAGGCGGTGGGCCAGCCGGACCGCCGCGTCGCGCTCGGGATAGATCACCTCGGTGACGCCCATATTGGAGAGGATTTTGCCGTGGAGCCGGGTCACCGCCTTGGCGATGATTTCTTTGACTCCCAATTCCTTGAGCGTCATGACGATCAAAATACTGGCTTCGATGTTTTCGCCGATGCTGACCACCGCCACATCCACGTTCTGCACGCTCACCGCCTTGAGCGCGCGCTCGTCGGTGGCGTCGCATTGCACCGCATAGGTGGCGAAATCGCTGACCGCCTCGATCTTGTTCTCATCGCTGTCGATGGCGAGGACCTCGTAGCCTTTTTTGATCAACGTCTCGGCCACGCTGTACCCGAACCGCCCGAGCCCGATCACCGCAAATTGACGCGCCATGTTCTGTCCCCAAATCCCACCGGTCCGACAGGTCCGACCTGTCAGACGAGTCTGTTACCCGATGAGAACTCGTTCCGGCGGAAATCTGAACCGCCGATGCTCGTCGGTCCGAATCAACGCCACGCCCACCGTCAACGGCCCGATCCGGCCGATCATCATCGTGAGCACGATCATCAGCTTGCCGAAATCGCTCAACAGCGCGCTGAAGCTCAACACGCCGCCGTCGCCGGTCGAGAGCCCCACCGTGCCGAACGCGGACACCACTTCGAACAGCGTGCGGAGGAAATCCTTCCCCTCGCTCACCTGGAGGATCAGGGTCATCCCGGTCGTCAACCCGAACGCGAGCAACGAGAGGGAGAAGGCGCGGATCACCGTCTCCTGCGGGAGGCGGCGGTGAAACGCGGTCACATCGCTCTTCCCCCGAATGCCCGCCCACAGACCGAACAACATCGTGCCGAACGTCGACGTTTTGATTCCACCGCCGGTGCCGCCGGGCGAGGCGCCGACCATCATCAAGAGAATCAAGAGGTATAACGCGGCGCCGCCGGCGGCGCCCAGATCGACGGTGTTGAATCCGGCGGTACGCGCCGCCACGGAATGAAAATACGACACCAGCACCTGGTCCGTCAAACCCAGTCCGCCCACGGTCTTGGCATTGGACGCCTCGAGCGCCCAGAACACCAGCGTCCCCACGAGGGTCAGCGCGACGGTAACCGTCAACACCATCCAGGTATGCACCGTCAGGCGAAAGGTCTCGCCCATCAGATAGCGGCGAAGATCGCGATAGACGATGAAGCCCAGCCCGCCGAGAATGATCAACGTGGTGAGGACGAGATTGACGGTCAGGTCGCGCTGATATCCGATGAGATTGGTGGGGAACAGCGAAAACCCGGCGTTGTTGAAGGCAGACACGGCATGGAAGATCCCCAGATAGATCGCGCGGGGCCACGGCCAGTCCGCCGCGAACCGAACGGCCAAGAGCGCCGCGCCGAGGCCTTCGACCGCCAGAGTGATCAGCAGAATCCGCCGCAGCAGATGGACCAGACCCTCCAACGTGAGAACGTTCATGGCCTCCTGCATGACCAGCCGCTGCTTGATCCCGATCTTTTTCCCAAGCAACACGACAATCACGGTCGAGGCGACCATATAGCCCAGACCGCCCAATTGGACGAGGCCCAGGACGATGAGTTGGCCGGTCAGGCTAAGGTCGGTGGCCAGGTCTTTCACCACCAACCCGGTGACACAGACCGCGGAGGCCGCCATGAAGAACGCGTCGACGCCTCCGATGTCATGGCCGGGCGCGACCGCAAACGGAAGGGACAGCGCAATCGTGCCCAGCCCCACCATGCCCGCAAACCAGAACACCAGGACCTGCGCCGGCGACACGTGCAGCCGCCCGACGCGTCCCTGATAGGTCGCTACCGGTTCCACGACGATGCCCGGCGAATGCGCCTCATAGAATCCCCTGCAATCCCCTGCGAATCATACTCACGGCGATGGCGGCGAGCAAGAGATAAAAGACCTTGCCCAGCGCGGTGGCGCCGTTGACCCCAAGCAGGCGGATCAGCCGATCCGCGTGGCGCACCACGATCCAGGCCAGCACGAGATTGACGCCGAGCGAGACGAAGACCAGCCAGAACCCGTAGGTCCCGGTCAGGATCAACGAGGTGGTCAGCGTGGCGGGACCGGCGATGATCGGCGTCCCCAGCGGCACCACGCCCAAGGTGAGGGACGACTTGGGCGCCGCCGACCGGGTGCCGTCGCGCAAGAGATCGCTGATCGCAAACACCAGCAATAACACGCCGCCCGCGATCATGAAGTCCTCGACCAAGACGCCCAAAATCGAGAAGGCGCCCTGGCCGAGCAACGTGAAGCCGACCGTGACCAGAAACGCCGTCATCACCGATTGAAACGCCACCCGGCGCTTCTCGTCGGGCGTGAGCGTCTCGGTCAGCGCATAGTAGGTCGGGAGCACGCCGGGAATATCGACCGCCACGAAAATGGGCAGGAAGACCAACAGAAAGCGACTCCACATCTCGGGATCGAGCAGGAACACCGCGTCGTTCATCACAGCCGTTCGAGCCGCCGGCGTTTTTTTCGCTCGACCTTGGAAAGACGGAACGGATTGCCCCGCTTGGCGGCCGAGCCGGGAGACGCGTCGGGGTCGGGATCGGCCTGGTCGGACGAGAGGGATCCGTCGAGCGTCCCCGCCAAGCGCCGTTCGAATTCCTGGACCCCCAGAATCACGCCGCCATGGGGCCGGCACTTGTCCCGCACTTCGCGGTCGGAGGACACGATCGTCCCGCGCGCGCCGAGGCCCGCCGACAGCCGGATCACCACGTCATCCGCCCGCTCGCCGCGGGAAAACAGCACCCGGACGCCGGAGACCGGCAGCGCCGGACCGGCCGGCGCCGATTCCGCGCCGTCAAACACCACGACGATCGCGTGGCCTTTGATCCGCGCATAGCCCGACAGCTCCGAAATCAACCGGTCCCGCTTGGCCGCCACGTCGCCCCAGAGGCCGCCGCGGCTCCCGAGGAGGTTGTAGCCGTCGATCACGAGGTCCACGGCAGGCGATCATCCCCTTCGCCACGCCGATCGGCGGGCGTCGGCCCTTGCGGCCATCTCGGTCGCCTCGTCCACGTCCGTCTCGCACCCGACGGGGCGATAGACCATCGGAATGGTGACCGCAAAACAGGAGCCCTCGCCCACGCGGCTGGTGACGGTGATCTCGCCCCCCAGCAATTCGGCCAATTTGCGGGAAAGCGGGAGCCCGAGGCCGGTACCGTGCCCGGCATGGACCGCGCCGACTTGCACGAACTCTTCGAAAATCCGATCGAGATCTTCGGGCAGGATTCCGGGGCCGGTGTCCGACACCTGGAATTGGACCGCACGGCCGTCGGCGGTGAGGGCTGCACCGATTCGCACCGCGCCGCGGATAGTGAACTTCAGCGCGTTGGCAATCAGGTTCCGCAAGATCTGGGCGAGCTTCCCCTCGTCGGTGCGGAGCGGTGGCAACTCCGGCGGATCGTCGAAGCGCAAGGCGACCTCATCGGTCGGCACGAGCGGCCGCAACATGCCCCGCAACGAGGCAAAGAGATCCGAGAGGGAAAATTCGGAGGGGCGGATCACGATCTTGCCCGCCTCCATCTTGGCCAAATCCAAGAGATCGCTGACGAGCACCGTCGCGTCCCGCGCCGCCTGCCTGATGAGGACGGCCTGCTTCTCCTGCTCGGGAGTCAAGGGCCCGTCGGTGCGGCGGAGCAGCAGGTCCGAGAGCGCATGCACCGCGCTCAGCGGCGTGCGGATCTCGTGGCTCATATGGGACAAGAGGCTCGCCTTCTCATCCCGGGCGTGCTTGAACGCATCCGCCCGATCCTCCATCTCGCGATAGAGGGCGGTCATGCCGCGATAGCCGTCCTCCAGCGCGCGATGTGCCTCCACCAGTTCATCCTGACGAAGGCGCAACTCGTCCAAGATGACGAGCAACTCTTGGTTCTGCTGGAGCACCTCGTCATGCGAGCTGCGCAACCCCCCCAGCCCCAACCTCTCCGTGATCCGGGCGATCTGCGCCGGGCTCGGATCGGCCGCATCCGGCGGCAGCGTCCGGCCCACGTAGACCGTGGTGCCCTTGGACGGCGCCGTCTCGATGCGAAAGACATTCATGATCCGTCGCGTGCCGACCAGGCCCATCCCCATCCCGGTGCGGGACGTGTAGCGTCCTTCCAGAACCGCATCCAGGTCCGCGATGCCGGGCCCGCGGTCGGTGATCCGGGCCACCAGCGCCCGCGAACCGGCCGGACCTTCCAGCAGAAACGCGACCGTGCCGCCTCCCGCGTACGCGAACGCGTTGCGCGCGATTTCGGACACGGCGGTCGCCATCCGGGTCTGGTCCTGGGTGCGAAACCCCAAGAGCGCGGCGAGTTCGCGGGCCCGCTGTCGCGCGACCACCACGTCTTGCTCCAGACGAATCGCCACGGTCAGCAGCGTCACGCCGCCAGCTCTCCCCGCGCCTTGACGACGGCCACCGAGACGTCGTCGTGTCCGCGCTCAAAATCCCGGTACAGAACGCCCGCGATGACGGCGGGATCTTTGGCGGCCAAGCCCGGATACCGGTCGAGCCGCCAATGAGTCGAGCACCCGTCGCTGTGCAGGATCAACACGCCGTCCGGCGGCCAGTCATACGACCATTCGTGAATCTTCCGCGCGGCGTGGCCGACGATCCCGTCGTAGCCGGTGAGGTGTCGTTGCTCCCCCGCCGTGACCAGGACGGCGGAAATATTGCCGATCGCGCAAAATCGGAGCGTGCCCTGCGACGGATCGACGGCGGCAACGGCGATGGCGCCGCCCCGCGTCTTTTTCAACCCCTCGTGCAGGAGCTGCATGAGCTCGCCCGGAGGACATCGGTCATTCGCGCGGAAGATGACGGTCGCCTGGCGCGAGACCTCCGCGGCGTCGGCGCCATGGCCCAATCCGTCGCAGAGCATCATCTGGACGCGGCCGTCCCTGCACTCGGCGCCCCATCCGTCGCCGGACACCTCCTCGCCCGCCATGGCCACCACCAGCCCCCCCCACTCCAGCCCGGGACACGCGGGGGCGAATGGACCGGCCCACAGGCGGGCGACCAGGGCGGTGCCCGATCCCGGCAGCGAAAAGACATCGAAACCGTCCGACAAGCGGACGACCGCTCCCAATCCCGTGCCCGACGTGCCGGCGGTGGAATACCCGTCGCGCAGACACTCCGCGGGATTGGCCATGCCGGGTCCGCGATCGACCGCCAGCACCTCGACCCCCATCGTGCCGCCGGACTCGATCGCGCGCGCCAGCAACGTGCCTCCGCCGATCGTATGCACGAGCACGTTCCGGGCGATTTCGGTCACGACCAGCGCGACTTTGCCGGTCTGAGTCTCACCGAACCCCAGCCGCTCGGCCAGCGCCACGACCCGCCGCCTGGCGTCCGCGACCTGGCTGGGCTCGTTGATGGGCAGCGCCAACCCGTTCATGTCATTTCCATCGGACGACCGTGACCCGTGTGCCCCGTCCGACGTGGGACTCGATCTCAAAATCGTTGACCAACCGCCGGGCTCCCCCTAACCCCAACCCCAGTCCGTGGCCGGAGGTATAGCCGTCGGCCAGCGCGCGTTCGATATCGGCAATGCCGGGGCCGGCATCCTCGAACGTCAGCCGCAAGCCGCGGTGCAGCCCGTTGTCGACGATCTCCAGCCGCACGTCGCCGCCCCCTCCGTAATCGACCGTGTTGCGGGCCAGTTCGCTGGCGGCGGTCACGACTTTGGTGCGATCCAGCAGACTCAATCCCAACTCCTCGGCCCATTGCTTCACCGCCTGTCGGATCCGCACAATGTCGTCGGGACTGCGGACCGGTTTGGTGTCCGACTTGGTGACATTCATGCGCGCCTGAGCAACTCCATGCCCCGCTCCACGTTCAGCGCGGTCAGCACCGACGGCAGCGACAGGCCCAGTTCGACCAGGGTGATGGCCACCGCGGGACGCATCCCCACCACCACCGTCCGGGCATCCAGAATTTGGGACATCGACGCAATATTCCCCAGCATCTTCCCGATGAATGAGTCCACGATATCCAGGGACGAGATATCGATGAGCACGCCCCGCGCGCCGGTCGCCACGATCCGCTCGGTCAGATCGTCCTGCAGCGTCATGGCCAGCCGGTCGTGCATGTCCACCTGAATGGTGATGATCAGATAGGGCCCCATTTGCAGAATCGGGATATGGTCCATCAGGCCGTCCCGGGCGCCGCGGACGCCTCGATCGTCATGCCCATTCGCCGCAAGGCCAGGGCAAACGCGTCGGCCATGGAGGCCTTGGTCACGACGTCGGTGAGCGTGACGCCCAAATGGACGATGGTTTGCGCAATCTGCGGGCGGATGCCGCTGATGATGCAGTCGGCGCCCATCAATCGCGCCGCCGCCACGGTTTTCAGCAGATGCTGCGCCACCAGCGTGTCGACGGTGGGCACGCCGGTAATGTCGATGATGGCGATTTCGGAACCGGTCTCCACGATCTTTTGCAGGAGACTTTCCAAGACCACCTGGGTCCGCGCGCTGTCGAGCGTGCCGATGAGCGGCAGGGCTAAAATGCCGCGCCAGAGCTTGACGACCGGGGTCGAAAGCTCCAGCAGCTCCATCTGCTGCCGTTTGATGATTTCTTCCCGGCTTTTCTGATAAGCCTCAGCGGTATACATGCCCAAATGATCCAGCACTTGGGTGGCCGCCCACAACTCCATCGCAAACTCCGCCGGGCGATCGCTCAACTCGGTGCGCAAGCGCGCAAAGAGGGGCTCTTTGAACGAGAACACGAATGTCGCGGTCTCCGACGGCGAGAACCCCTGCAGCGCCCGCGAGCGGGAGAGCGACCCCAACAGGCTCCGCAATTCCTCGGCGGCCGGTCCGGTGAGCGGCTGCCCCCGCCAATTCTGCATCGCCCGAATCAAGAGCTTGATAAATTCCGTCGATTGCTGGCGGAGTTCCTGCTCGCCGATGAGATCGGGACGCTGCGACCCGGACTTCCGCTGGGCCGTCAGCCAATCGGCCAAGAGTTCCCGTTCGTAGGTGCGGAGAATCTCCCCCAGCCGACTGTGTTCCGCTTCGGTCATGACGTGCCTCCTGTGGTGTTCGTCGTGGGATCTCGGAGTCCGTCCATCGTCCGAGGGGGGATTATAGGGGGATTATACTCCGGCCCGAACCGGAAAGACCACCTCGTCTTCAGCGGTTTGCATTCACCCCGGTCGATCCCATATAGTCTCCACAGAGTCTCCACGTCCGGGCAGACTGTTGTGGTCTCAGCACGTTCGCCGATCGAAAGGACACTCCTTTGCTTCGTTCCGCCTCAGGTTCGGCCATCCGCATCTTAAACGTGGATGACCATGAATCCGGCCGCTACGCCCTGACCCGCCTGTTGACCAGCGAGGGCTTTTCCGTGCTGGAGGCCGCCACCGGCGGGGAGGCCCTCACGTTGATGTCGGAAGCGCTCGATCTGGTGATTCTCGACGTCCACCTGCCCGATATGAGCGGCCTGGAAGTTTGCCGCCGGATCAAAAGCAATCCCGACACCGCGTCTCTGCCGGTGCTGCACCTCTCCGCAACCTACGTGCAGAGCGAAGATCGGGCGCGGGGATTGGCGGGCGGCGCCGACGCGTATCTGACCGAACCTGTCGAAGCGCCCGAGCTCATTGCGACCATCCACGCGCTGCTGCGCGTGCGACAGGCGGAGGAGAAGGCCCGCACGATCGCGTACGAATGGCAGGCCACGTTCGACGCCATCAACGACGGCATCGCCATACTGGACCTTGACGGCCGCATCGTCCGCGGCAACCGTGCGCTGACCCACTTGGTCCACCAACCCGACGCCTCCTTGATCGGACGCCCGCACCACGAGGTGCTGCCGGTGGAGGGACCCGATTCCGCCTTCACCCACATGCTCCGGACGGGGTGCCGCGAGACCTTCGACGTGACGCGCGGCGGCCGATGGTTCCGCAGCACGTCCGATCCGCTCGTCAATGCGCGGGGGGCGGTCACCGGAGCCATTTACCTCTTAAGCGACATCACCCAGCACAAGCACGACGAGGAGGAGATCCTCAGAACCGGGAAACTCGAGGCATTGGGTGTCCTGGCGGGAGGGATCGCCCACGATTTCAACAATACGCTCACCGCGATCGTGGGACATATTTCGCTCGCCAAGCTGGCCCTCGATCCATCGAGCAAGATCGCCGCCCGGCTCAAAGAAGCGGCGGCGGTGTGTTTGAAGGCCCGGAATCTGACCCAGCAGCTCTTGACCTTTGCGAAAGGGGGCACGCCGGTCAAGAAAGGGGTCGCGATCAAGGAGTGGCTGGAATCGCAGGCCCAAGTCGTCGGGGCTTCATCCGCTCCCTGTCGGGTCCACGTCCCCTCTGAGCTCTGGCCGGTCATCGCCGACGAGGAACAACTCCGGCAGGTCATCGCGCAGGTGCTCGCCAACGCTCACGAGGCCATGCCCGACGGCGGCGTCATCACCCTGACGGCCGAGACCGTCATCTTGCGCGCGCAGGCCTCACCGTCACTCAAGGACGGGCGCTACGTCAAGGTCACGATCAAAGACCAGGGCGTCGGCATTTCGCCCGAGCAGCTGTCGCGCATCTTCGATCCCTTCTTCTCCACCAAGTCGCGGCACAACGGGCTCGGCCTGACGACCGCCTATTCAATCATGAAGAAACACGAAGGCCAAATTACCGTGGAATCGGAGCCGGGAATCGGCAGCGTCTTCTCGCTCTATTTTCCGGCCGCGAGGGAGGCCATGACACCCAGCGAACCGCCGACCGCGTCCCAGGCGGGACAGAAGATTCTCTTCATGGACGACGATCGCTCGATTCGCGAAGCCTTCGGCGAACTGCTGATCGCGGAGGGCTATCAGGTCGAATGCGTGCCGGACGGCGATGAGGCGGTGGCGGCGTATCGCCGGGCCGAGGCCGAAGGGCGGCGGTTCGACGCCGTCATCTTGGATCTCACCGTGGCGGGAGGGGCGATGGGCGGGATGGAGGCCATTCGACAGATCCGCGAACTCGACCCGGGCGTAAAGGCCATCGTGTCGAGCGGCTATTCCAACGATCCCGTCATGGCCGATTGCCGGGCCTATGGATTTTCAGACGTCCTGAACAAACCGTATCAGATCGACGACCTCACCGGCATGCTGGCCGCGTTGCTCGGTTCCCGTCCCGCGTCGTCCTGATCTCGGCGGCCTCGGCCGCCGGTTATTTGATCGACAGCAGCTCGACCTCAAAAATCAACGTGGTATTCGGTCCGATCTGCGGTCCGGCGCCTTTTGCGCCGTACGCAAGAGTCGAGGGCACGGCGAGTTGCCATTTGGACCCGACCTTCATGAGTTGCAGCGCCTCGGTCCATCCCGGGATGACACCGGTGACGGGAAAGCTGGCCGGTTCGCCGCGCTTATAGGAACTGTCGAACTCCGTGCCGTCGATCAACGTGCCCCGATAGTGGGTCTCCACGGTATCGGTCGCTTTGGGCGTTTTGCCGGTCCCCTCTTTGAGGACCGTGTATTGAAGCCCGCTGGGCAGCGTGACGACACCCTTCTTTTTCTTGTTTTGTGCAAGAAACGCGTCGCCCTCTTTCTGGTTCTTCTCCCCCATCCGGCGACCCTCCTCTTCCGCGCGCTGGCCCATCTGCTGCCGAAATCCGGTCATGACCTTTTCGATTTCTTCCGGACTCAATAACGGTTTGCCGCCCGACATCCCGTCGGCAATGCCCGCCGCGATCGCCTTGGGGTCCAGATCCACCGACTGGCGCTTCAAATTCGAGCCGATATCCAAACCGATGCTGTAACCGACCTTCTCTTTGTCGGTGGTGAGCTTGATCTTGTCCTGAGCCTGCGCGAGCGGGGCCGCCAATGCCAACCCCACGATCGCCACGAGCGAGCGAACCAACATCCCTTCTCCTTTGCGACAACCTTCGGACCGACGGCCGGTCCTGTAGACGAGCGCTAGGCTTCGGCTTCCTTCACCACCGACACTTTGATGTCCGCCGTCACGTCGGACGCCAGCTTGACCGGCACCAGAAACGTGCCGAGGGCCTTGATCGGCTTATCGAGCAGAATCATCCGCTTGTCGACGACGAAATCGGCCGCCGCCAGGACGTCGGCGATGTCCTTGCTCGTCACCGAACCGAAGAGCTTGTCGTCCTCCCCCGCCTGCATCGAGATCGTCACCGGAATTTGCGCCAGACGCTTGACCAGCTCTTCGGCAGCCGCGCGTTCCTTCTTGCGCTTGGCCTCGATCAGCCGCTTCTGGTGCTCCAACATGCGGACGTTCTTTTCCGTCGCGGCCGCCGCCATCTGCCGCGGCAGGAGATAATTGCGGCCGAACCCGTCCGCCACGGTGACCAATTCACCCATCTTGCCGACGTGGTCGACATCTTCGCGCAGAATCACTTTCATCGAACGACTCCTTCTTCTCGAAAGACCAGACGTGAACGCGTGATCTTACCCAAGGCGATCGGCCGGTGTCAACCGGCGCTCGGACGATACCGCATGAGACTGTGGGTCGGCGTCTTGCCGTCCGCCGCCCGCCCGCCGACGAGGCAGATCGTCCCGTCCAGCACCACCGCCGCGGCCGCGGCCCTCGGCTCGGGCATCGGCGGGAGCCTCGTCCAGCCGGTCTCGCGCGTAAAGCGCGCGCCTTTGGCCTGGATCGCGGTTCCGTCATTGCCCCCGAAGACCCAGATCGCGCCGTCTCGGACCACCGACGACACGCCGGCGGCAGGCCACGGCAGGGGACCGACATCGGAGGGCTCCCACGCGCCGCGCGTCGGATGATACGCCTCCACCACGTCGAAATTGCGAAACGCGCCGTCCGTGAACGCGCCCCCGCCCATCGCGAGGATCGTGCCCTCCCACGCGACGGCGGCCAAGGAGAACCGCGGTGTGGGCATCCGCGAAAGTTCCAACCAGCGGCCGTTGATCACATCGAACAGCTCGGTGAAGGGAAACGCGGGATCGGTCAAGGGGCCGCCCGGCGTATCGGGCAGGTGGCCGCCCATCAGATAGATCCGGCCGCCCAGCACGGCCGCGGCGGGGGCGTCGTGACGGCGCAGCAGATCGGGGCCTTGGGTCCAGGAGTCTTTTTCGGGATCGTAGATCTCGACCTTGGTGAGAAACTGAAAGGTCCCGTCGGGCTTTTTAAATCCCCCGCCCATCACGTAGATCCGCTGCTGAAACGCGACTGCGACGATGCCGGACCGGGCGGTGGGCATCGGCGCGATCGGCGTCCAGCGGTCCGCGGCGGGATCGTACCGTTCGGTCGAGGTCAATGCGACGAAGCCCGGGCCTCCCCCGCCAAAGACATAGAGCGCGGAGCCCCAGGCCGCCGCGGCCGCGTGCGAGCGCGCGGTGGACATCGGCGGACCCACCGCCCAGGTTCCCGGGGATGCGGCCGTCACCGCGAGGCGGCGGCCCAGGCCGCAATCGCGCCCGACGCGTCCTCAAGCTTCACCTTGCGCACGGCGCCGCTGCGGCGTTCCTTGAGTTCCACCTCGCCCTGGGCCAGCGATTTCTCACCGAGCACGACCTGCAGCGAGATGCCGAGTAAATCCGCGTCGTTGAACTTCACGCCGGGGCGGTCGGGCCGATCATCGATCAAGACGTCGATGCCGGCCTGCGCCAGCTCGGACTCGAGTCGGGCGGTCGCCGCGATGACCGCCGGCGAACGGTCGCTCAAAGGAATGACGAGCGCCGTGAACGGCGAGAGCGGCGCCGGCCACACGATCCCCTTCGCGTCGTGGTTCTGCTCGACCGCCGCCGCCACGATCCGGCTGACCCCGATGCCGTAGCACCCCATAACGATGGGTCGCTCCACACCCGCCTGATCGAGATAACCCGCGTGCATCGCCTCGCTGTACTTGGTGCCCAATCGGAAGACGTGACCGACCTCGATGCCCCGGGCGATCGCCAGCCGGCCCTCGGCGCAACGCGGGCAGCGATCGCCCGCCGCGACGTTGCGCAGGTCGGCGATGGCGTCGATCTGAAAATCCCGGAACGGCGCGGCGTGGATCAGATGGACATCGGCCTTGTTGGCGCCGACCACCGCGTCCGCCACCGCCGCGGCCGCATGGTCGGCCACGATCGTGACGCCCTGCAAGCCCACCGGCCCCGAAAACCCTTTGGGACCGCCGGTGGCGCGCACGATGGCGGCGTCGGCCGCGAGCGCGATCTCATCGGCCTTTAGATGTCGTTTGAGTTTGATCTCGTTGGCCTCGTGGTCGCCGCGGATTAAGACCGCGACCACCCGCTCGCCGGCTTGATAGAGCAGCGTTTTGACGACACGGTCTGGGGGCACGCCGAGCGACGCCGCCACGTCGGCCACGGTGTGTTTGCCGGGGGTGGCCGCCTCTTGCATGGTCTCGGTGTTTCCGCCGGGGGACGTGGCGTCCGGCGCCTTGGCCTCGGCCCGCTCCACATTGGCCGCATACCCGCAGCGATCGCAGCTCGCCACGCCCTCTTCCCCGGTCTCGGCCAGCACCATGAACTCGTGCGAGAAGCTGCCGCCGATCAATCCCGCGTCGGCCTCCACCGGCCGGAAGGTGAGGCCGCAGCGCGTGAAGATCCGCGTATAGGCCTGGTACATCGCCTCGTAACTGGCCCGGCTGCCCTCATCGTCGCGATCGAAGCTGTACGCGTCCTTCATGAGAAATTCGCGGCCGCGCATCAGACCGAAGCGGGGGCGGATCTCGTCCCGGAATTTCGCCTGGATCTGATACAGCGTGAGGGGAAGTTGACGGTAGGATTTGACCTCGCGGCGCACCAGGTCGGTCACCACTTCCTCGTGCGTCGGCCCCAGGCAGAACTCGCGGTCGTGGCGATCCTTCAGGCGCAGCAATTCCTTGCCGTACTGCGCCCACCGCCCGGTCTCGCGCCACAGCTCGGCCGGCTGGACGAAGGGCATGAGGATCTCCTGCCCGCCCGCGCGATCCATTTCTTCGCGGACGATGCGCTCGACGTGCTTGAGGACGCGGTAGCCGAGCGGCAGGAACGTATAAATCCCGGCCGCGACTTTCCGGATCATGCCCGCCCGCAACAAGAGGCGGTGGCTGACGGTCTCGGCCTCGCCGGGATCGTCGCGAAGGGTAGGAATCAGGAGAGAGGAATAGCGCATGGGTTATGCCGTAGGGGCGGGGTTCACACCCGCCCCTACGAACAAATGGGCAGGCGAACCACCGGCACGGCGTTGCGCTCGGCCAGCATCGCGTCGATTTCCATGAGCAGGACGTCCAGCAATTCCGCTTCGGGCACTTTGCGCACGATCTCGCCGTGCTTGAACAAGAGGCCGACCCCGCGGCCGCCGGCGATCCCGATATCGGCTTCCTTCCCCTCGCCGATGCCGTTGACCACGCATCCCAAAATCGACACGGTCAGCGGCTCTTTCAGGTGGGCCAGGCGCCGCTCCACTTCGTTCGCCATGCGGATCACGTCGATCTCCAACCGCCCGCAGGTGGGGCAGGCCACGACGTTGACGCCGCGCCGCCGCAGCTCGAGCGCCTTGAGAATCTCGTAGCCGGTCTTCACCTCTTCGACCGGATCGGCCGCCAACGAGACCCGAATCGTATCCCCGA
>JBDSOK010000081.1:0-6935 GCA_039914845.1 Nitrospiria bacterium
CCTCGATCGGGACCGAAGGCCAGGCTATACCCGAAAGCAATCCAGAGGAGACTCACTAGACAGAGGATGATGACACTCTGCATGATCGTGGCCAGCACATTCTTGGTCCGAACCAGTCCGCCATAAAATAGGGCCAACCCGGGGACAATCATCAGCAAGACGAGGGCGGTGGACATCAACACCCAGGCGGTATCGCCGGAATTGATCGGGGGGGGCTGCGGACTTTCTTGCGTCAGCCCGAGGCTCGGCAGGACCAGGCCGCCGATCAGTCCCAAGAGGAAAACCAGAGGACGGATGACGGAACGCGCATGGGGCATAGTCGGGACTCCTCCGTGGTCTCGGCATGGATCGACAATTTCGTCGAAAGGCGCCGTATCCTGTCACAAGACCGCCTCGGGGTCAAGCGCCCGACAGGGAATAGTCGGGGCTTTCGGGCAGGAAGGATCCTACAGGGGAATCGGACCGCGGACGCCCGATATGTCGCCGGTGGTGGGGACGATGGAGGGGGAATCGCCCGGCATTCCCGGATCGCCGAACGCTTTGGCTTTGGCCAACGTCTCGAACGCCCGGGTCAGGAGCGTGGGAGCGTCGCCCCAGCGGCGGGGCGCGTTCAACATCACCAGAAGCACGTCGCCCTCCTCGCGGACGACCCGCGCGATCAGACATCGTCCCGCCCCGCGCGTGAAACCCGTCTTGACGCCGACGGCCCCCTCGTATTGGGCGGCCATGAGCCGGTTGGTCGTGCGCAGACGATAGGCCCTGCGGCCGTCGATCGTGCGCAAAACGCCATCCAGGTGGGCCACCGACTCGGCAAACGCGGGATGCTCCATCGCTGTGGTGGCCAGGTGCGCGAGATCGCGCGCGGTCGAATAGTGCCGGGGCGCATCGAATCCGCAGGCGTTTTCGAAATGCGTGTCGCGCAGGCCCAGCATGTCGGCGTAATGGTTCATCTTGCCGACGAACGCGGCCTCGGACCCTCCGATCGATTCGGCCACCGCGCGGCAGGCGTCGTTCGCGGACGTCACGAGCATCGCATCGATGAGATCGTGCCGGCGAAAGGTCTGCCCGGCTCGAAGCCGCAAGCGATGACCGATCGCGCGCGCCGCGTGCCGGCTCACGGTGACGATCCCGTCCGGATCACCTTCCTCGATGGCGATCAGCGCGGTCATGATCTTGGTCAGGCTCGCCGGCGCCAACCGCTTGCCCGCGTTGGACTCGTAGAGAACCTGCCGCTGTCCCAACTCGACGAGCAACACCCCCTTCGCCCGCACCTTGGGCCAGGCCGCGTCATCGGCCCACGCATTGAACGCCGGGGCAAACGCCATCGTCAGGAAAAGTGCGATCGTAAGAAGGAACCGAAGCGAGGGCGGGGACAGATGACGATGAGCCGGGGGTGACACGGAGGTTGACTATAGAGGAAATCTTCGGGACGGTCAAGCAGTCGACCGCTGCGCCGCCCGTCTCACGGGATAAAAAAAGAGGGGGCGTTGGAAGAACGCCCCCTCCCGACATGCGATGACGAACCTCTGAGCCTACGGAGTCGCCCACGAACCGGTCGTATTCGATTCGTAGATTCCATCCCCATCGACGTCCACGTCGAGCGTGAATGTCGTGCCGTCCGGATTCGCCGTCAAACGCGCCTTGGAACCGGCGGCGCCGGTCACCTCGATGCCCCCACCGGTGGGGTAGACATCGTCCGTCGCCACGGAAAGCGGCGCCGTGGTTGAAATCGTGACGCATCCATAGTCGGGATGGCAAAACTGGCCGGTCACCACGATGTCCTCACCGCTCGCGGTCGTGGTCGCGGTCAGCGTGAAGTTGGTGACCCGGTAGACCTTGCCGTCGGCGGCGCGGAAATCCGAACTGATGGTGATCGTTTCCGGAGTCGTGGTGAAGTCGATGACGATGGTTCCCGATTGCGTGTGGGAACCGCTCCCGTCCGAAATCGTCAGCGAACTGAACGACAGGGTGAACGAGACGGGCACCGGATTATTGGGATCCGTCACATCGAGTTGTCCGACGAGTGTCACCGAACCCGAAATGGTCACCCCCTCGTTACACCAGGCATTGAACCTCACGGTCGCGTTCATCACGCCGGTGGCATCATTATAACTGCCGCTGATCGAGCCCGTCCCCCCGCAGGTCCCGGCAGGGAGCGCCGTACTCATCGACGCCGTTGCGCCCGCGGCCACTCCGGCCGCCCCCGCCGGGTCGAGGGCACCCGTCGGCAACGCCTGCTGGATGGCTCGCGCCGTTTTGAGCGCCCACAGGCCCTCACCCGCCCCGGCCGTCTCATTCGGCTCTGAGACCATCCCGATCAGCCCCAGCGTGTCATTGCCGCTGCCGCCGGTATACGCCGTCACCCCGATCACCCCGGCGTTGGAAGGGCTCAACGGCGCGTCGGTGGCCAACCCGGTATACGTCACCCCGCCGCCCCCGCCTCCTCCTCCACCGCCGCAGGCCGCCAATACCGATAGCAACCCAACAAGAACCAGGCACCCTGCGACACGCTGCCCAAAATCAGTCTGTTTCGCCATCATTCTCCTCCTGGAAAGAGGGGCCCATTCTCCGGTCCTGGGGCCCCCTGGGAATGTATTCGGCCGCAACGACGAACGACTATACCGCAGAGATAATAGGCGTCAAACAGATCTACGACAGTTGAAAACATGTGAGCAAAAAAAAATCGGCGTAGCCGAAGCCACGCCGATCGGAATCCCTCTATCTCGTCCTGTGCTATCCCGCCTTGGCCTTCGCCGCCTCGGGCTTATCCTTCTTCGCCGGCTTTTCCTTCTTCACGGCCTTGCTCTTCTCCGGTCCGGCGGTCGTCACCGTCGGTTTCAACTCGGTCAATTCAAGAATCGCCATGGCCGCGCCGTCGCCGAGGCGCCGGCGGGTTTGCATGCAGCGAGTGTACCCGCCCTTGCGGTCGGCGAAACGGGGACCGATGTCGGAAAAGAGCGTCTTGACGACGGATTCCTTGCGGATGAACGCCAGCGCGCGGCGGCGGGCCGACAGATCGCCGCGTTTGGCCAACGTGATCATCTTCTCGGCGAAGCCTCGGATTTCCTTGGCCTTGGGCAAGGTGGTCTCGATCCGCTCGAACTCGAAGAGCGAGGTGACCAGCGCGCGGAAGAGCGCGCGGCGGTGGCTTGAATTGCGCCCCAGCGGGCGTCCGGCCATGCGGTGTCGCATTAGACTTCTCCCTCCCGGACCTCGGCCCGCGGCTCGGCATCGGCGCCTTCCGGCGGCATGATGTCTTTCACGTTCATCCCGAGTGACAGGCCCATGTCGTGGAGCAGTTCCTTGATCTCGTTGAGCGATTTGCGGCCGAAGTTCTTGGTCTTGAGCATTTCGTGCTCGGTCTTCTGCACCAGGTCGGCGATGGTCTTGATATTGGCGTTCTTCAGACAATTGGCGGCCCGGACCGACAGCTCGAGCTCGTTGACGCCGCGAAACAGATTGCGGTTCAAATCACGGCGTGATTCTTCGGTGACCTGGACCGCGACCGCGTCGCCTTCGTCGAAATTGATAAAGATCGACATGTGATCCTTGATGATCTTGGCGGCGTGGGCCATGGCGTCCTCCGGCGTGATGCTGCCGTCGGTCCACACCTCCATCACCAGGCGGTCGTAATCCGTGATGCGGCCGACCCGCGCCGGTTCGACCGCGAAATTGACCCGATGGACGGGGGGGAAGATCGCATCGATCGCGATCGTGCCGATCGGCGCCCCCTCTTCCTTATTCCGATCCGCCGGCACATATCCCCGACCCAGCTTGACCGTCAGCTCGGCGCGGACATGCGCATCCTTGTCGAGGGTGGCGATGTGCGTATCGGGGGTCAAAACGTCCACGTCGGCATCGTGAATGAGATCTTCCCCCGTCAGCACGCCGGGGCCCCTTTTGTCGATGCGGACTGTTTTCGTCTTCTCGCCGAGGAGCTTGACCCGCAGGCGCTTTAAGTTCAGCACCACGTCGGTCACGTCTTCTTTCACTCCGGGGATCGTGGAGAATTCGTGTAATACTCCCTCGAACTTGACGGACGTGACGGCCGCGCCCACGATAGATGACAGCAACACCCGCCGAAGCGCGTTGCCGACCGTGGTGCCGAAGCCCCGTTCGAACGGCTCGGCCGTGAAGCGGCCGTATGTGTCGGTCAGGCTCTCTTTATCACACTCCAACTTTCGCGGAGCCTGAAAGTCACTCGTCTTGATCATCATATGCGATTCTCCCCCACCATACGTTCACATTTCACAGACTCAGCAGCCCGCCTCCACACGCTGAGAAGCCCCACTCCCCGCCCCCTGTCGATCAGCGAGGAGTCGGCGGTTATCGCGAGTACAACTCGACGACGAGTTGTTCGTTGACCGGGAGCGCGATCTCTTCCTTGGTCGGAAACTCTTTGACTCGACCCGTAAAGCGGGTCTTATCCACCTCCAACCATCCCGGCACGCCGCGAACGTCCACGCCTTCAAGGGCTTTTTGGATCGGCAGCACGGTCTGGGAACCGGCGGGAATCGAGACGATTTGGCCGGCCATGACCAAGAACGACGGGATGTCCACTTTCTTGCCGTTGACGAGGCAATGGCCGTGACGCACCAATTGCCGGGCCTCCTTCCGCGATGACGCGAATCCCATGCGATAGAGAATGCTGTCGAGGCGACGCTCCAGCAAGACCAGCAAGTTTTCGCCGGTAATCCCCTTCATCCGCTCCGCCTTGGCAAAATAGCCGCGGAACTGCCGCTCGAGCAACCCGTAAATACGCTTGAGCTTCTGCTTTTCACGGAGCTGCAGGCAGTATTCGGAGGTCCGCATCCGGCCCTGACCGTGCTGGCCCGGCGGATAACTCCGGCGGTCGATGGCGCATTTTTCACTGTAGCACCGCGTGCCTTTGAGAAACAACTTAGTGCCTTCGCGACGGCAGAGCCGGCAGACCGGCCCGATGTAACGTCCCACTAGTCTCTCTCCTCTTCTGACTGCCGATACGGCAGCGTCTGCGGCGTTGTCGCTTCGGGTTCGCGTCCTCACGTACGACTGAGTACGCTCCGGGCGCAACCCTCACTCCGCCTTGCATCCGCCGCCTTCTCAGCAGTCAGACTTCAAAAAATGAAATGCCTTTTTGCCCGACTATACTCTCCGGCGCTTGGGAGGCCGACACCCGTTATGCGGAATCGGCGTCACGTCGCGGATCAAATTGATCTTCAACCCCGCGGCTTGTAAGGCGCGAATCGCCGACTCGCGACCGGAGCCCGGCCCCTTCACGTAGACATCGACTTGGCGCATGCCGTTCTCCATCGCCTTTTTGGCGGCGGACTCGGCGGCGCGCTGCGCGGCAAAGGGCGTGCTCTTGCGCGATCCCTTAAATCCCTGATTGCCCGCGCTCGCCCACACCACGACATTGCCGGCCAGATCGGTCACCGTCACGATCGTATTATTGAACGAGGCCTGAACGTGGGCCACGCCGGTCTGGACATGCTTGCGTTCTTTCTTCTTCCCGACCTTTTTATTGACCATCTCTATTTCTCTTTCTTCTTCGCGCCGATGGACCGGCGATTGGGGCCCTTGCGGGTCTTGGCGTTGGTATGCGTGCGCTGGCCGCGGACGGGAAGGCCGCGACGATGACGCAACCCGCGATAGCAGCCGATGTCCATCAGCCGCTTGATGTTCATCGCCACCTCACGTCGCAAGTCGCCTTCGACCTTGAATTCGCGGTCGACGATCTCCCGCAAGCGGACCACTTCCGCTTCCTGAAGCGCTTTGACTCGCGTGCCAGGATCCACCTGGGCCTGCGTGAGGATTTTCAAGGCCGAGGTCCGACCGATCCCATAAATCGACGTCAGTCCGATCTCGACCCGTTTTTCCCGGGGTAAATCTATTCCTGCAATGCGCGCCACATCTTCTCCGATCCGTCGATAAGGCAGCGTCTGCTGCGTTGTCGCTTCGGGTTCGCGTCCTCACGTACGAGTTAGTACGCTCCGGGCGCAACCCTCACTCCGCCTTGCATCCGCCGCCTTCTCGACGGCCGGATGTCCCTCTTCCTTCTCTCGGAAGGCTCTACCCTTGCCGCTGTTTATGCCGCGGGTTATCGCAGATGACGCGAACGACGCCTCGGCGCTTGATGATCTTGCATTTTGAACAGATCGCTTTGACCGATGATCGCACCTTCATGCTGTCCCCTATAACGAGAGGCGGTTCCCGCCCCTACTTGCTGAACCGATACGTGATCCGGCCGCGAGTCAGATCGTACGGCGAGAGCTCGACCGTCACCTTGTCCCCGGGCAGGATCTTGATGTAGTGCATCCGCATTTTTCCCGAAATATGCGCCAGGATCCGATGGCCGTTCTCCAGCGCCACCCGAAACATGGCATTGGGCAACGGTTCCACAATCGTGCCCTGCACTTCGATCGCGTCTTCTTTGGGCATCGTGGTCTTCAGGCCGCCAGTGTGAGGATTTTCGGACCGTCCGATGTCAGGGCGACGGTATGCTCAAAATGAGCCGACAGACTTTTATCCCGCGTCACCACGGTCCAACGATCGGACAGCACCTCCACTTCGCGCCCCCCCACGTTCACCATCGGCTCGATCGCCAACACCAAGCCTTCTTTGAGTCTGGGGCCTTCACCCGGCTTGCCGAAGTTCGGCACCTGGGGGTCTTCATGGAGGTTGCGGCCGATCCCGTGCCCGACAAAATCCCTCACCACTGAATAGCCTTCCGCCTCAGCCACCGCCTGCACCGCGTGGGAAATATCCGACAGGCGATTGCCCACCTTCACCTTGGCCAGGCCCGCCGCCAACGCCGCCTCGGTGACCCGAAGGAGCCGGGACGCTTCGTCGGAAATCCGACCGACCGGCAGCGTGACGGCCGCGTCGCCATAATACCCTTCGACGATCGCGCCGACATCCACGCCGATGATGTCGCCCTCCTGCAACCATTTTTT
>JBDSOK010000082.1:0-15508 GCA_039914845.1 Nitrospiria bacterium
CGCTGATCCTGCGATCGTCCGGTTTGAGGCGGAGGATTTTTTCGAATTCCCGCCTCGCGTCGTGAATCCGACCGGCTTTTTTGAAGGTCCGGGCGAGTTGGACCCGGACGCGAGTGTCCGTGGCATCGAGGCTCAAGGCGTGTTCCAGCAGGTCGATGGCGTCCGTGAAGTCCCGTCGTGAGGCCAGGATCGTCGCCAGGTACTGCATCGCCTTGACGTTGTCCGGTTCGAGGGCGAGCGCTTTCCGGAGGGCATTCTCGGCCTGCGGGGCGTTGCCCGTTTCGTCGTACGCGATGCCGAGATTGAGCCAGGCCGCCGCGTAAGTCTCGTCGCGGGCGAGCAGCGATCGGTATTCGGCGATGGCCTCGGCGTGTCGTCGCTGTCTGGCGTAACGAACCGCGAGGTTCAATCGCGCCTGCGGATAGTCCGGCCGGATCGCGACGGCCTTGCGGTAGGCGGCGACGGCCTCGGCGTCGTTGTTCTGGCGCGCGGCGATCATCCCGAGGTTGAACCAGGCTTGTTCGTAGTCCGGGTTCTGTTGGATCGCGGTCCGGAAGGCCCGCGCCGCGTCGTCATCGCGGCGCTGATCCATGAAGGTCCGGCCGAGGTTGTACCAGGCCTCGGGGTAGGGCGTCTTGAGCGCGGCGGCCCGCCGGTACGCCTGCACCGCGTCGGGATAGCGTTCCTTCGCGGCGTAGACCAATCCCAGGTTGAGAAAGGCCTCCGGGTAACGGCCCTCTCGGAGATCGATTGCTTGACGGTATGCCGCGACGGCGGCGTCGTACTCGCGCTCGGCGTACGCGATGCGTCCCAGGTTGAAACGGCTTTCGGCGTGGCCGGGGTCGCGGGCGACGATCCAGTCGAACTGGGCACGCGCCTCGCCCCGCTGCTTGCGCGCGAGCAGGAGCAGGCCCAGGTTGTAGCGGGCCTTGCGATACTCGGGATTGTATCGGACGGCGTTGCGGTACGCGTCTTCCGCGGCCCGGTGATCGCCGGCGCTCGCGTACAGCCGCCCCAGGTTGAAGTACGACGGGGCGTAGTTCGGCTTGAGCCCGATGATCGCGTCATACTGCGCCAGCGCGCGGCGGCGGCCGTCTTCCGTGTCCGGTTCGAGCGACGCCAGGCCGAAACGGGGTTCCAGGTAAGTCGGTTTCAGCCGGATCGCGGCCTCGAACGCGCGGCGGGCCTCGTCGCGGCGGTCCAGACCGCGGTAGGCCAGGGCCAGCCGGTAGAGCGCGCCGGCTTTGCGTTCGCCTCCGGCCATCGTCAATGAACGCTCGAACCATTCCGCGGCGCGCGGGTAGTCCCGGCGTTTCAGGAAAATCCTGCCGAGGTTGACGTGGCCCTCGAAGTGGTGCGGTTGCCGGCGAATTAACGCTTCGTACGCGCGAATCGCGTCGTCGTCGCGTCCCGCCCTCGCCAGCGCGAGGCCGAGATTGAAGGGGGCGTGCGAGGAGGCCGGAACGATCGCGTCGGCGCGCCAGAACGCGTCGATCGCCCGCGGCACGTCGTTCTTTTTCAGATAGAGGACGCCGATGTCGTTGAGCAGTCGGGACGTCGGACCCTCCGCGGCGAGCGCCAGGGAGCGCGCCAACGCTTCGTCCCACCGGCGGGCGGCGACGAGCCGCGCGATCTCGGCGCGGCGCGGGTCGGTCGCGTCGTCGGCGTCCAGACGCGGCTCGGCGTCGAGTCCGTCCTGATCCGCGTCCGGCTCATCGCTTGCGGCCGCGCGCTCGACGGGGATGACGGTGGTCCGCTCCGCCTCCAAGGCGGCCCGGAATTGGACGACCAGGAGGAGCAAGAAGAGGCCGAGGATCACGGCGACGACCGGCAGGAAACTTTCCTGAAGGAGCCGTGCGAGTCCGGGCTTCACGGCTGCGCCCGCGGGTCGAGCCGGGCGCGCAGCCCGGCGTCGTTGGCGTTTTGGATCTGGAGCCCGGGCCGGACGTTGATTTCCAGCAGCACGGGACCGGTCTCCGATAATGAGACGTCCACCCCCAGGTACTTGAGCGGCACGGCCCGCGCGGCGAGCCCGGCAACCCGGAGCACGTCGCTCCAGAAGGGAATCGTCCGGTCGATCAGCCGAACCCCGGTGTCGGGATGGGTTTCGACGGGTGTTCCGTTGAGGATGGCGTGTGTGGTTCGGCCGGTCGCCATATCGATGCCCACTCCCACCGCGCCCTGGTGAAGGTTGGCCCGGCCCCCGGAGCGGCGCGTGGGGAGTCGCGTCATGGCCAAGCGGGGTTCGTCCTGAAGGAGGATCACGCGGACGTCGGCCAATCCAAAGGGGCTGAGCGCCGTCATCTCCGGATGCTGCGCGACGCGTTGTTCGATCAGGACACGGTCGTGGAGATCGAACGAGTAGACGCCGAAGAGAATATCCGACAGGTGCTTGCGCACGTCGTCCAGCCGATAGATCGCGCCGCCGGGGCCCGCCCAGCCGTCGCCGCGGCGTTCCGAGATCACGATGATTCCGCCCCCGCCGCTGCCTTGCGAGGGTTTGACGACGAAATCGCGGTAGGCGTCGAGGTCGCGCGCGACGGTCCGCAATTCGTAGAAATGGGTGTAGACCCGGTAGGTCTGCGGGACCGGGACCCCGGCCCGCTGCATGATCTCCTTGGTGACGATCTTGTCGTCGGCGAGCGGGAAGTCCCGGCGGCGATTGTATGGATAGATGTAATGCAGATTGCGCTGGTTCATCCCCAGTACGGTCCGGGCCCTGGCGCGGACCGTGTGCCAACTCTTCATCGCGTTGACCACCGCGCGCATCATGGCGGAGCCCGGAAAATCAACCGATGAAACCGGACGAACTCGAGCACGCGGAGGCCCATCCACTTCCCCAGCCAGAGATTCAGGGCGATGACGGCCAGCAAGAGTTCGGGGAACGCGAGGAAGAGGCTCTGAAGGAAGAGCGAGTCCATGACCACGTAGCACGCGGCGACGACGATCAGCGTGACGACCAGGATCTTGGCGGCGGCGAGAAATCCTTTCTCAGTATCGATCAACGCGAATCGTTCGGCCGTGATCGCCAGGATCGCGATGGGGAAGAGGGTGATGTGCGCGAACTCGAACAGGCCGCGATCGACGGCGAGGACGGTCGTGCTCAACATGAGCATGACGACCACCGTCATCATGATCGCCATTTTCGGGGAGTGCAGCAGTTGGATGCGGTCCAGGCCGTGACGGACGGCGGCCGCGATCAGGATGATCAACGCGAAGCCGACCGCGCCCCAGAGCAGGCCCGTCTCCCGCGCGGCGGCCGCGATCAACGCCGGGAGAAACGTGCCGAACGTTTCCACGCCGACCACGTTCCGGCAGATCACGGTGACCAGCGCCCCGATCGGCAGCATCAGGATGATCTTGAGGAGGTTCTGGGAAATGCCGACCCGCTCGAACACCGGATAGACGTTGAGGACGTTCCAGCGGGTCGCGCGGAGCGTTTCGACGGCTTCGCGCTGGGGCACCAGCCGTTTCGTCATCTTGAAGAAGTAATGGAAGTTGACGTTGGTGGTGTGTTTGAAGAGGACCAGATCGCCGTAGTACAGCGTCAGATAGTTCGCCGGGATTTCCGCGAAGTGATCGTTGATCGTGTCGAAGGGCACCCAATGCCCGTTGACGTAGACCTCGGCCCACTGATGGCTCACCCGTTTGGCGCCTTGCTCGAGGATGAGGCCGCCGACGAGCCGGGCGGGAAAATGAAGTTTGCGCGCCATGGCGACGAACGCGCGGCTCTTGCCGTTGCAACTGGCCTCGCCGAGTTTGAGAGCGGTGACCGCGTCGGTGAAACCGGAGAAGTTCCGGTTCCGGAGCCGGTCCTGTAGAAACCGGTGAATGCGGGTGAGCGCGTCGAGGGCGCCGATCGGTTCGGACGGCAGGATCGTGCGAAGGGTCTGCTCGACAAGCGGGTCGTTGACCTGGATACCGTCGGTCGCCTCGATCTCATGCGCAAGCTCGGGAGGCCAGGCTTCGGGGAGCGGCACGTCGGGTGCGATGTCGTACCGGATGTGTTTGCCCTCGACCGAAAAGCTGTAGACCGCCGTGTGCGGTCCGTGCAGGGCCTCGCCCTTCCAGGTCGCGATCCGGTTGGCCGCCGTCGGCTGGACGGCAAACTGGAACACCCCGGAGGTATTTTGTTCCTCGCTGATGAATTGTCGTGAGTCGGTCACGGGTAGATAGGCGGAGAGGGCGATGTCGTCTCCGTGGCCGTCGACCCGCATGCTGAGATCCACGCGGTAGCTCACCGCCGGGATGAGTCGAGCCAGGGGATAGTCGAGCACGAACAGCTTATAGCCGATTAATGCCAGCGGAACGAGGGCGCAAGTCAGGAAGGCGGCTCCATAGACGGTGCGAGAGGGATTGAGTTTATCCACGAGAGCGATCGGCTGGACCGAGTCGTTCGGGGTCGGCGTTGGCAAGGAGCATACGGGCGGCAAGGATGGCGTATCGACACGGACGCGTCAAGAAGGTGGGGGGCCGCCGCCGTAAGTGCCCGTGCTTGACCCTCCCGCGGGCGCCGTGATACGGTGGCGCTCGTTGGGGAGGAGGGTGGACGTGGGAACGGAACGGCGGCCTCAGGTCGGCATCGTGATGGGCAGCGACTCGGATTTGCCGGTGATGGAAGAGGCGGGATCGGTGCTTGCGATGCTCGACGTGCCGTACGTCATGACTATCGCCTCCGCCCACCGCGCCCCGGATCTGTTGCGGGCCTGGATTCGTAAGTCGGAGACGCAGGGGGTCAAGGTCATCATCGCCGGCGCGGGGGGAGCGGCCCACCTGGCGGGAGTCGTCGCCTCGGAGACGATTCTCCCGGTGATCGGTGTGCCCCTCGATGCCTCGTCGCTGAAGGGGCTGGACGCGCTGTTATCGACGGTTCAAATGCCCGGCGGGGTGCCGGTGGCGACGGTGGCCATCGGCAAGGCCGGCGCCAAGAACGCGGGGGTCCTGGCCGCGCGCATCCTGGCGCTGGGCGATGAGGGGCTGGCCAAGCGGCTCATCGAGTATCGGGCGCAAATGGCTCGCGACGTCGAAAAGAAGGCCAAGGAGCTTGAGAACCGGAAATAGCCCCCGAGGAAATCCCCAATAGCCCCCTCCTTTACTACCCGAACATGGCGCTTGACTTCGTTTTCCCGTCCCTGCTATATTAAGCCCGACCTAATTAGTCGGAGATTAAATAGGTCGGAGATCGAAATGGTCGGCATGAGGGGAGCGACGTGCTGAAACTTTCCAAACGAATCGATTACGGGCTGATCGCCATGAGTTATATCGCTCTCACCCACGATACGGCGGCGGTCAATACCAAGCGGATTGCGGATGAGTACCATATTCCGGTGGAACTCTTAGCCAAGGTGTTGCAGCGCCTGGCCAAAAAGGGCTTGATCATTTCGCAGAACGGACCAAAGGGAGGCTATGCGCTCTCCCGGCCGTCGACCGACATCACGGTGTCGGAAATCATTGAAGCGATCGAGGGGCCGGTGATGCTCACGACCTGCTCATTGTCCGATACAGGCGACGGAGGCGTGTGTGATCAGTGGGGATTGTGTAATGTTCGTTCCCCCCTTCATAAGATCCAGGACGGCATTCGGAAGCTGTTGCAGAGCATGACTTTGGCTGAGATGTCGCAGTTAAGTCGACACGAGGAGAATTCGTATGGCCTTGAAATTTCCAATTTATCTCGACAGCCACTCCACCACGCCGGTTGATCCGCGCGTTCTGGAGGCGATGCTGCCGTATTTCACCGAGAAATTCGGGAATGCGGCGAGCCGAAACCACGCCTTCGGATGGGCGGCGGAAGAGGGCGTCGAGGCGGGGCGCGCCCATCTGGCGGCGCTGATCCATTGCGATCCCAAGGAAATCGTCTTCACCAGCGGCGCCACCGAGTCCAATAATCTGGCGCTGAAGGGCGTGGCCGAGATGTACCGGGAGAAGGGCGATCACGTCATCACGGTCGCCACCGAGCATCGCGCGGTCTTGGATACCGCCAAGCGTCTGGAAAAGCAGGGTCTCAAGGTCACGTATCTTCCGGTGGCGACCGACGGCCAAGTCGATCCCGACGCGGTGAAGAACGCCATCACCGATCGGACGATTCTGATCTCGGTCATGATGGCCAATAATGAGATCGGCACGATCCATCCGATCGAGGAGATCGGCAAGATCGCCAAGGCCAAGGGTGTCCTCTTCCACTGCGACGCCACCCAGGGCGTGGGGAAGATCCCGGTCGACGTCAACGCGATGGGCATCGATCTCATGTCGTTCAGCGCCCATAAGCTGTATGGCCCCAAGGGCGTGGGCGCGCTCTACGTTCGACGTCGCAATCCCCGGGTTCGCCTGGCGGCTCAGATAGATGGCGGCGGGCACGAGCGGGGGATGCGGTCGGGGACCTTGCCCGCGCCATTGATCGTGGGATTCGGCGAGGCCTGCCGGATTGCGGCCGAGGTGATGCCGGCCGAGTCCGTTCGCGTGGCGGCGCTCCGCGATCGTCTGCAGACGGGAATCTTTCAAGGATTGGATGAGGTTTATCTGAACGGCCATCCGGTGAAGCGCCTTCCGCACAATCTCAATATCAGCTTCGCCTACGTCGAAGGGGAGGCGATGTTGATGGGCTTGAAGGAACTGGCGCTGTCTTCGGGGTCGGCCTGTACCTCCGCCACCCTGGAACCGTCGTATGTCCTCCGGTCGCTGGGCGTCGGGCCGGATTTGGCCCATTCCTCGATCCGCTTCGGCCTCCATCGGTTCACGACCGAGGAAGAGATCGACTACACCGTCGGTCGAGTGGTTGAGGCCGTGATGCGCTTGCGGGACATGTCGCCCTTGTACGAAATGGCGAAAGAAGGCGTGGATTTGAAGACCGTGGCCTGGACGCGGGATTAACGATCGTCGAACTGCACACCCGCATGGGCGGGGATGGAGGCTTAAGATGGCATACAGCGATAAAGTGGTCGATCACTACAATAACCCGCGAAACGTCGGGAGCTTGGACAAGCAGGATCCCTCGGTAGGCACCGGCATTGTCGGCGCGCCGGAGTGCGGGGACGTGATGAAGCTGCAGATCCGCGTGGGGCCGCAGGGCGTGATCGAAGAGGCGAAGTTTAAAACCTTCGGGTGCGGCAGTGCGATCGCCAGCTCGAGCCTGGCCACCGAGTGGTTGAAGGGCAAGACCTTAGAGGAAGCGGCGCAGATCAAGAACACCGATATCGTCGAGGAGTTGGCGTTGCCGCCGGTCAAGATCCATTGCTCGGTCCTGGCCGAAGACGCGATCAAGGCGGCCTTGGCCGATGTGAAGAAGAAACAGGACGCCGCGCAGCCGACGGCTTCCTGAGCGCTCATCGGTTCCACACTTTAAAGAAGGATGGTGCATGATGGAAATCTCCCTGGATGTGGTTTCGGAGCCTCAGGCCGAGCAGCCGACGCTGAAAATCAGCCCGGAGGCCGCGCAAGAGGCCAAGCGGTTGATGGCGCTGCAAGGCACGCCGGGTCTGGTCGTTCGGATCGGGGTGCAGGGCGGGGGATGTTCCGGCCTGTCCTATAACTTCAACTTCGATACGAAGGTCTCGGAGTTCGACGAGGTGATCGAAGCCGACGGGGTCAAATTCGTCGTCGATACCAAGAGTGCGATTTTTCTGAAAGGCACGACCCTGGAGTACGTCAACGCGCTCATGGGCGGTGGTTTTAAGTTCAAGAACCCGAACGCGACCGGCACCTGCGGGTGCGGGGAGTCGTTTTCGGCGTAACGGTCAATACGTCCTCCAGTCTGTTTCCGATCGTCCGTTCTCGATCGTCTCTTCGCGTATGACGTCATGGTGCAGGAGGGAGTGGTGACGGAGTCGACCCATGTCTGCCGGGCCTGCGGCGAGGCCGCCGAGCCCCAAGGACCGTGCTCCCGTTGTCATGAGGGGGGGGGCCGTTCGGACTATTTCGCGGTGATGGGGTTGTCCCGGCGTCTGGCCGTCGATTTGGCCGCGCTCGAGGCGACGTACCATCGGTTAAGTCGCGAGGTGCATCCCGATTTTCACCACGCCAAGCCGCCGGCGGTACGTGACGACCTCTTGCGACGGTCGGCACTGGTCAATACCGCCTATCGCACCCTCCGCGACTTTCACGTGCGGGTGGCCTATCTGCTGGAACTGGAGGGCGGCGATGCGCTCAAACCTCAAGCTCCTCCTGAGCTTCTAGAGAATGTGATCGAGGCTCAGGATCTCTTGGAACGTTCCCGCGAAGCGCCGCCGTCAGCGCAGGCAGCACTTGCCGAAGAGATTCGCCGAGAGGCCGATCGATTCCGGGATCGTCTGATGGGGCTGGAGGCCGACCTGCGACGGCGCGCGGAGGAATGGGATACGGCGGCGGGATCGGGGGATGACGCCTTCCGGGGACGCGTGGGGCGGGCCCTTCATGACCTGCTGGCGCAGCGGGTCTATCTGACCAATTTGATCCGGGATCTCGAGGCGGGAACGCCCGCGGGTATGTCACATGCCTAGGATCGTCGGCATCGATCTCGGCACCACCAACAGTCTCGTGGCCTATGTGGACGGCGCCGAGCCCCGGATCGTGACCGATCCCGCGGCCGGCCGGATGGTGCCCTCGGTGGTCTCGATTGCCGACGACGGGACCATCGAAGTCGGCGAGCCGGCCAAGCGAAAGCTCGTGGCGCGCTCGCAGGATACGATCTATTCCATCAAGCGCTTCATGGGCAAGGGGTGGGAAGACGTCAAGGATGAGGCGGCCCTGTTCCCGTATCGGATTTCGGCCGAGCACAAGGAGGTCGTCCACGTCCTGGCCGGGGGCCGCGCCTGGACTCCGCCGGAAATCTCCGCGTTGATTCTCAAAGAACTCAAGCGCCGGGCCGACGCATTTTTCGGCGAGCCGGTCACTCAAGCCGTCATCACTGTGCCCGCCTATTTCAACGACACCCAGCGCCAGGCCACCAAGGACGCGGGAAGGCTGTCCGGTCTGGAGGTCTTGCGAATCGTCAACGAGCCGACCGCCGCGTCGCTGGCCTATGGGCTTCAGAAGCGCAAACAGGGCACGATTGCGGTCTATGATTTGGGCGGCGGCACGTTCGACGTGTCGCTCCTCAAGCTCAAAGACGGCATCTTCGAGGTCCTGGCGACCAACGGCAATACCCATTTGGGCGGGGACGACTTCGATCGTCGCTTGGTCGCGCTCGTGTTCGACGAGATCGAGCGGACGATGGGGATCGACCTGCGCGCCGATTCCGACGTCATGCAGGAGGTTCGCCTCGCGTGCGAAGCGGCCAAGTGCCGGCTGTCGACTGCGGAGCGCACGACGATCGAGATCCCCTTGTCGAACGGCCGCCGCTATCGACGGGACATCGGTCGCGAGGAATTCGAGGGCCTCATTCGCGAGTTGGTGGAAGCCTCGCTGGGGCCTTGCCGGCTGGCCTTGGGCGACGCCAAGCTCGCGCCCGCGCAGATCGACGAGGTCGTGCTGGTGGGGGGATCGACGCGCGTGCCGCTGGTCCGGCGGATGGTCGAGCAATTCTTCGGCAAGGTTCCGCACTCCGAACTCAATCCCGACGAGGTCGTCGCGCTGGGCGCCGCCATTCAGGCCGATATTTTAGCTGGCGGCATCCGCGACATGCTTCTCCTGGACGTCAACCCGCTCTCGTTGGGCATCGAGACCATCGGGGGGATCGTGAGCGTGCTGATCCCACGCAACACGACGATTCCGGCGAGCGCCAAGGAGACATTCACCACCTCGGTGGACGGCCAGCGCGCGGTGGACATTCACGTCTTGCAGGGCGAGCGTGAATTGGTCAAGGACAATCGCAGCCTCGCGCGGTTCCAATTGCGCGACATCGATCCCATGCCCGCCGGTCTGCCGCGGATCGAGCTGACCTTTCTGATCGACGCCGACGGGATCCTGCAGGTCAGCGCGACCGAATTGCGCAGCGGGAAATCGCAATCGATCCGGGTGACGCCGTCCTACGGCTTGACCGACGAGGAGATCGAGCGCATGCTGGCCGACTCGTTCCGGCACGCCAAGAGCGATCTGGAGCAGCGCGGGCTGATCGAGGCCAAGAATGAAGCCGCCGAGATCGTGCGTGCGACCGAGAAAGCGCTGAAGCGGGGCCGGGACTTGCTTGACGCTGAACAGATTTCCCGCATCGAGAACGCCGTCGCGGCGTTGCGCGCGGCGATGGAGGGAACCGACCGGCGCGCGGTGCGGCAGAAGAAAGAGGAATTGGATCTGGCGACGCGGGTTCTGGCCGAGCGGCTGATGGATACCACCCTGCAGGACGCGCTGCGGGAGCGAAATGTGTCGGAGTTTCTTCCCAAATCGTAATGGCCACGCATCGGGTCACGTTTCTCCCCGCCAATCTGACGGTGGAAGTCGAAGACGGCACGTCCGTCCTGGACGCGGCCTTGAATCATGCCGTCGATTTGGAGCATAACTGCGGGGGCAATTGCGCGTGTTCGACCTGTCATGTCATCGTGCAGCAGGGCATGGAGTCTTTGACCGGGCGCTCCGAGGAAGAGGAGGACCAGCTCGAAGACGCCGACGGCCTGACCAAGGACTCGCGCCTGGCCTGCCAGGCGAAGATTTCCGGGCCGGTGATCGTCGTGATTCCGTCATCATAGCGAAAAGGGGGGAAGGTGAAGCTGACGTGGCAAGACGCTGAAGAAATCGCGATCCGGCTGGCCGACCGGTTCCACGGCATCGATCCGCTGACCGTGCGGTTTACCGACCTGCATAAGTGGGTCATTGCGCTGCCCGACTTCGCCGACGATCCCGCCAAGTCGAACGAGGGGATCCTGGAAGGGATTCAAATGGCGTGGCACGAGGAGTTTACGAATGGTTGACGGGTTGTGGCATGCCGCCTGAGCGCCTCCAGAAACTCATCGCCCGCGCCGGGGTCGCCTCCCGCCGGGCGGCCGAGCAATTGATCCTCGACGGCGAGGTCACCGTCAACGGCCAGGTGGTGCGCGAACTGGGCAGCAAGGCCGACGCCGATTCGGATCACGTCAAAGTCCGCGGCAAGCTCCTGCTGTTTCAGTCCTCTCCGGTCTACGTCATGTTGAACAAACCCAAGGGGTACGTGACGACCTTGAGCGATCCCCAAGGACGTCCCACGATCGTCGATCTCTTGCACGGGGTTCGCGGCCGGGTGTTTCCGATTGGCCGCCTCGATTTCGATACCGAGGGCATGTTGCTGCTGACCAACGACGGCGATCTCGCGCAAGGCCTGATGCATCCCAAGCAGGGGGTGCCCAAGGTCTATGCCGCCAAGATCACCGGCAAGCTGACCGACGAGGACGTCGCGAAGTTGGAAGCGGGGGGCATGGTGCTGGAGTTCGGGCGAACCGCGCCGTGTCGCGTGCGGCGCCTGCGCGAGGGCGAGGAGAATTCGTGGGTCGAAGTGACGCTCCATGAGGGCAAGAAACGCCAGGTGCGGTTGATGCTCGAGCGGGTCGGCCATCCTCTGTCGAAGTTGATTCGGACGCACTACGCGGGGCTGACGATGGGCGATCTGCCGCCGGGCCGCACGCGGTTGCTCACGCCGGATGAAGTGCGCCGGCTGAAGGATGCCGCAGCGGGGAAGCCCCAGCCCGTCGTGTCGGCGGTCACGCCGCGGGCCGCCGCCCCCCGAGTTCCACGCGCGCCGACGGCGCCGGGTCGGCGGCGTGGGGTCGTTTCCGCCACCGCCACATCGTCTCGGAGAGATTCCGCCCGGACCACTCGACCGGCCAAGCCCGGTGAGCGATATAAGCCCTCGGGCTCCGCCGGCAATACGGCCACGCGGGGGACGCATCGACCGACCAAGCCCGGTGAGCGGTATAAGCCCTCGGGCTCCGCCGGCAAGACGGCCACGCAGGCGACGCATCGACCGGCCAAGCCCGGTGAGCGGTATAAGCCCTCAAGTCCCGCCTCCAAGCCGGCCGCGAGGGCGACGCGTCGACCGGCCAGGCCGGGCGCGCGGCGTAAGGTGTTGTCATGACGCGAACCGAATATTGCGGGGCGTTGCGCGCCCATCACGTGGGCCACGAGGTCACGCTGGTCGGGTGGGTGCACCGGCGGCGCGATCACGGGGGCCTGGTCTTCATCGATCTCCGCGACCGCGAGGGTTGGGTCCAGATCGTGGTGAGCCCCGAGACCGAGGGCGGGACGAGCGGCGCGCACGAGGTGCGCGGCGAGTTCGTGCTCGAGGTGCGGGGGACGGTCGGCGCACGGCCGTCCGGCACGGAGAATCCGGGCATTCCCACCGGCGCGGTCGAGGTGAGGGTCACGCGTCTGCGCGTGCTCAACCCCGCCAAGACGCCGCCCTTTCCGATCGACGAGCCCGGCGAGGTGGCCGAATCCCTGCGGCTCAAGTATCGCTACCTCGATCTGCGCCGCCCCGAGGTCCAGCAATCGTTCATCTTTCGCCACCGGCTGACCACCGCGGTGCGGATGTTTTTGAACGCCCACGGATTTTTGGACATCGAAACGCCGATGCTCACCAAGAGCACGCCGGAGGGCGCGCGCGACTATCTCGTGCCGAGCCGCGTCAATCCCGGCCAGTTCTTCGCGCTGCCGCAATCGCCCCAGCTCTTCAAGCAGCTCCTCATGGTTGCCGGCTTCGATCGGTACTACCAGATCGTGCGGTGTTTTCGCGATGAGGACCTGCGCGCCGACCGCCAGCCGGAATTCACCCAGATCGATCTCGAGATGTCGTTCATCGAGCGCGAGGATATTCTGGGGCTGATGGAAGAGATGGTGGCCGCGCTGTTCAAAGAATTGAAGGGGATCGAATTGCCGAGGCCGTTTCCCCGCCTCTCGTACGGCGAGGCGATGGCCCGTTACGGGGTGGACAAGCCCGATACCCGCTTCGGCCTGGAGCTGCGCGACATCTCCGGTCTCGTGCGCGAGACCGATTTTAAGGTGTTCCGCCAGGCGCTGGACGGCGGCGGGGTCGTGAAGGGTCTTAACGCGTCGGGTCAGGCGGGGTGGTCGCGCAAGGATCTGGACGAGATCACGGAGCAGGCCAAATCGCTCGGCGCCAAGGGACTGGCGTGGCTGAAGGTGACTGAGGCCGGCGTCGAGTCGCCGATCGCCAAATTTCTCGACGCCGCGACGACCTCGGCGATCGTGTCGGCAATGGACGGCCGTCCCGGCGATCTGCTGCTCTTCGTGGCCGATGCGATTGCCGTCGCGCACGCCGTCCTCGGTTCGCTGCGCCTGGCCTTGGGGCGGCGGTTGCATCTGATCGACGAGACACGATTCGACATCCTCTGGATTCTGGACTTCCCGCTGTTGGAATACGATGCCGACGAGAAACGCTGGGTCGCCATACACCACCCCTTTACCGCGCCGATGGACGAGGATCTCGACCGGCTCGAGTCCGACCCCTCACGGATCCGCGCCAAGGCGTACGATCTGGTGCTGAACGGGTCCGAAATCGGCGGGGGCAGCATCCGCATCCATCGGCAGGATATCCAGTCCAAGATCTTTTCGTTGCTGGGCATCGGCCGCGAAGAGGCCCAGGCCAAATTCGGGTTCTTGTTGGACGCGCTGCAATACGGCGCGCCGCCCCACGGCGGGATCGCGTTCGGTCTGGACCGGCTCGCGATGTTGCTGGTCGGCGCGGCCTCCATCCGTGATGTGATCGCGTTTCCCAAAACCCAAAAGGCGGTGTGCCCGATGACCGAGGCCCCCGGCCCGGTAGACGCCAAGCAATTGCGGGAGCTCTCGATCCGCGTGGATCTTCCGGCCCCGAAACGTTCCGTGGAGGAGTGATCAATGAGTGACGACGGCAAAGCCTTGCTTCTTCAAACCGCCGCGAATATGGGCAAGTACTATGCGTTCGTGGGACAGGCGCTGCGGGCGATCTCCGACCCGGCGGCCGCGGCGCAGTTGCCCGCCGGCGTGTTGGACACCCAGCTCGATCAACTCCGGAACGCGCTCGCGCCCGCGCTGGATACCAATCCGGTGGTGCGGGACAACATCGACGAAGTCCACGCCGAGCTGGCGCGCATCCGCCGGGGGGCGGCCGACGGCGCGGGGAACGCCGCGGCGGTTGACGAAGCCCGGCGCTTCGGCGCCCGAATCCAGGAACGCGCCAAGGCGGTGAGCGACCTGGTCGCCTTGTTTCGGCGGTTATAGCGTCAGGGGGTTGTCCGAGTATTCGGCCCATGGAAGCCCGTTCAGGAGTGGCCAGATGCAAGGCGCTCCGGTTGGGAGATCGCCATTGGCATTGCCTTGCGCGCGGAGCGTACTCATTCGTCCGTGAGCACGCAAGGCCGACTGACAACGCAGCAGATGACCGCTCATGGACGGGCTCGTAAATTGCGATGGCTTGGACGCCGAAACGTCTGGACACGCCTCGCCTGATCCTTCAGGCCACCGGTGAAGGGGAGTCCAGTGACACGGCGGCGTCCCGTCGCGTCGGACTTCCCAATCAATGGCGGGTCATTCCCAAAGATCGTGAACACGTCGTGGGACTCGTGGGATTCATCCGTTGGGAGCCCGAGCGGCGTTGCGCCGAGATCGGCTTCGGTCTGGCGAAGGCGGCGGCGGGACAGGGGTATATGACCGAAGCGTGCCGCGCGGTCATCGCGTATGGATGGTCCGAGATGGGGTTGTCGCGCATCGAAGCCCGCTGCCAGCTCGCCAATGCCGCCTCTGCGCGCGTGCTGGAAAAAATCGGGATGACGCGGCGCGGCGTGATCCGTGGGCGCGTCCACTCCAAGGCACCGGAAGAAGAGTTTTGGCTCTACGCCATTGAGCGGGAAGGGGCCCATGCGCCCGATCGCTGAACAACGTCCGCTGGCGGACGTGCTGTCCGCCCACCTGGGACATCCCGGGGCGCTCTGCCACGCCGCGTATTGCAGCTTCGGCATCTGGCGAATGACCGACCGCGCCGGCGGCGACGTGCCGGTGATCCTGGGCGCCGACCGCGATCCTTCCGGCCATCGGGTCCATTTCTTCGCCGCATCCTACGCCGCGACCCCGTTGGATCGCGCGCAGCATCGGGAGGTCGCGCGCGAATTCGGCGTCGAACCGTTCGCCAAGGTCTATGGGCTGGAACCCGCGGGGACCGGCATCGGTCTCGGATCGGTCAGCCGCTACGACGGCTACCTCTGTGTGTACGAGGCCGACGGCCTCGCGCAAATCGGTCTGACCGAACAAGCCACGTCGGATCCGGAGGGCGCGGAGGAGGATGCGGCGTTCGAGACCTTGGCCCCGGTCGACGGCGCGCGGGTCTGCCTGACGATCCCGCACGGCTATCTCATCGGCACGCTGCGCTTAGACCGCGCCCGCCGCCGGCCCGTGATCACCGACGGTTCGGACGACTCGCCGTCCTACACCGTTCTTCGGCCCGGGCTTGCCGTCAAACCCACCCCCTCCCGCGTCACGCCGAAAATCATCACGGCGGAATTCGGGTCCAGCCCCGCGGCCGTCTACGAGCTGCACCGCTATTGCGGATGGAAGGAGCGCATCGAGGAGGTGGGACGGCTGTACGTGTTCGGTGATTAGGAGCCGAACGCCAGGAATCGCCGGTACGCCTCGCCGC
>JBDSOK010000083.1:0-10425 GCA_039914845.1 Nitrospiria bacterium
TTGAAACGGTTTCCGTTTTGGTCAGGCGGTCGGTAATCGGTCAATTGTATTGAGGACGAGTGGTCGCATCCCCGAATCCCATCTTGAGTTCACCGACGGTCAATCTGGGCGTCATGCCGAAGGCTGCGTGCTCGATGAGCCACGCAGATTCGGCCAAGCTTGTAACAGGAGGAGTCCGGCAATGACACACAGCACGAAACGGTTGGTCCCGGTCGCAGTTTTGGTCGGTGTTCTTGCGTGGGGATCTCCCTTCGCCGCGGCCGAAGAGGCGATGGATCATGGGCAGCACGGATCGCATCAGATGATGATGGACATGTCGATCCCCGAACCGCCGCCCGGTCAAGCGCCCGAGGGCGTCGTGTATCAGAAGGCCGGCGTGGCCTTGCTGGACAAGACGATGGAGCAGCTCGACAAAGAAATTGCGCGAGCCGGCGGGAATCTCGGCGGGTTTGTGACCAGCGCCGAGGCCCATGCGGTGATGCAAGGCAAATTGCTCCGCGTCAGCACCACCGACGAATCGGTCAAGACCGGCGGGCGCTGTCCGGCGAATGTGCCGCAGAAGCAATATGACGTCTCCGCGATCAACGTCGAAATTACCATCAATCGCTTTCTGGATTACTACCCCGGCTACCTCTATGTGTTGACTGAAGACCTGGATAAGGTCCGCGCCGAGGAGAAGAAAAACACCGACGCCCGCGCAACGGGCGGCGATGGCTTCACGGCGTCCGGCGTCTCGCTCGGGCTGCAGGGAGATCTCATTCAGCCGCTGGTCATCCGGGCGAACGCGGGTGATTGCGTGCGGATTACCTTGCGCAATCAAACCACCAATGAAGAACCGGTGAGCATGCACATCCACGGATCGAGCCTGGTCGTCAAGGCGACCGGCAAGGCCGCGACGATGACCAACAAAGACTCGTTGGTGATGCCGGGCAAGACCCAGGAGTTCGAATGGTACATTCCCGGGAATGAGCCGGATAAGGCCCATCACTTCCACAGCCACGCGGTCCGTGAGCAATGGGCGCTGGGCATGTTCGGGTCGCTGGTGGTTGAGCCGAAAGGGTCGAAGTACTTAAGCCCCTGGACCGGTCAGCCGATGAAGTCCGGCTGGATGGCGACGATCGAAGATCCCAACGGCGCCGATTTCCGGGAATTCGCGATCTTTTATCACGAGATCGGGGATGAGGTGTTCCGCATCAATAAGAAGAAAGACGGTGAACTGCTGGATCAGCGGGATGCCTTGACCGACACCTACCGGCCCGGCGGGCGCGGGTTGAACCTGCGCAGCGAAGCCCACGGGACCCGTCTGGCGTTACAGCAGGAGCGCCACGGCATTCATGACGAATCCCAGGGCTACGGCTCGCACACCTTCGGCGATCCGGCCACGACTGTGCCGCGGTCGTACCTGGGAGATCCCGTCAAATATCGCATGATGGGCGGGGCCGAAGTCATTCACTCGCACCACCTTCACGGCGGAAGCGACCGCTGGCCGCGGTCTCCCGAGGCGGTGACCCCCGCTGAATTCAACTTTGCGGCGACCGCCAACGGCACCGGGCCGGTGAAGTTTCCGCCCATCCGTACCAGTTCCGAGCGGCTCGACGTGCAGGCGATCGGGGCTGCCGAGTCGTATAGCGAAGTGATCGAGTGCGGTTCCGGCGGCTGTGCCTACGGCGCCGGCGATTACACCTTCCACTGCCATATCCCGCAACACTACGTCACCGGCATGTGGGGGTTCTGGCGGGTGTACAACACCCTCCAGGCCTCCGGGTCGCAGGACGACCTGATGCCCGCGCTGGCCGAGTTGCCGGATCGCAAGGGGAAGATGAAGCCGGCGGTGGATTCCGGAAAGCTGGTCGGCACCACGGTGGATTGGTTCGGCGGCAGGAAATACAAGATCACCGCCGATAAAACGGATTGGAAGGCCAATCCCGGGACGGTTGCGATCAAAGACTGGGTGGAAATGCAATTGCCCAATGCCGGGTTGCCCGGAGGGCAGGACGATGAGTTGAAGCAGATCGTCGCGTATGACGCCTCGGTCTTCGATTGGCGTTGGGACGGTCACGTCGCGCTCAACGAACCCGAGACCAAGCAGGAGTGGGTCAATTACAAGTCGCCGGCGCCCGGCAAGCGATTGCCCATCCGATGGGACCCCGCGACCGGCAAGCCGTCATTCCCCTGGATGCGTCCCCACCTGGGCAAGCGGCCGCCGTTTTCTCCCGACCATAATCCGGCGCCGTTTTTCGAGCCGATTCGCCTCAATAAAGAGGGCAAGCGCACCACCGAACCGGCCCAGCCCGGGGAGAACGGTCCCTGGAGTCTTTGTCCCGATCGCGCGCCGCGGAAGTTCTACAACATCAACGCGATCACCCTGCCGGTGACGCTCAAGAAGGCCACCGCCAAGACCGGCGCGATCGTCGATCCCGACGCGATGATCTTCGTCCTGGAAGAGGAAGAAGAGGCCATTCGCAAGAACGACGAACTCAAGATGCCGCTCGCGATCCGCGCAAACGTCTACGATTGTGTGGACGTGATCTTTAAGAGCGAGTTGAAGGACGATAAGCGGGTGGCGAATTCGAGCAAGGTCAACATGCACCCCCACTTCTTCCAATTCGATATTCAGGCGACGGATGGGGTGATCATCGGGTTCAATTATGAGCAATCGGTCCGGCCGTACACGCTCTTAAAGGCGGACGATCGCGAAGACCCGCACCACGGCATGCCGATCCCGCAGAACACCACCCTCACCAAAGCGGCAAAGGCGGGCGAGATGTCGATCGCCATCGCCTCGGCCAAACGGCATATCGACATCCACGGCCGGGCGTTCGACGCGCCGATGTTCCACGTCGGCTCGATCGTCGGTATCGGTCTCGACGGGGTCGGCGAGTTTGAGGCGCGGCGCGTGAAGGAAGTGAAGGGCGCCGAAATCATCTTCACCGAGCCTCTGAAGAACGATCACAAAGCGGGAGCGATTGCGAGCACGGAGTTCGTGCGGTATCGGTGGTATCCGGACGTGGATCTGGGGATCGTGTTCTGGCACGACCACGTCTTCGGGCTCGATTCCTGGGGCCATGGGCTCTTCGGCTCCACCATCGTGGAGCCGCCGGGATCCACCTACCATGACCCGGTGACCGGGAAGGAAGTCCGCAGCGGGGTGGTGGTCGATATCCACACCACCGATCCGGTGTCGGCGCAAGCCAAGGGGAGCTTCCGCGAAATCGTCAATTGGATCATGGACTCCAATCCCCGGTCGGCCGAGTTGATTTCAGCCGACAATCCCATGGCGGGACGGCCGTCGGTCGACGGCACGCCGTCCGCCAAGTATCCGGCCAAGCTGAATAAGTCGGCGATGCCCTATCTCAACGGCGGCGAGGCGACGACCGGCAGCGGATTTTCCTTGCGGGTTGAGCCGCTTTCGGTGCGCCTGCTGAACAACCCGGACCGTTCAAAACTCTTCTCCAGCAAGGTCCACGGCGATCCCGAAACGCCGATGGTCCGGGCCTATCTGGGCGATCCGATCGTCTTCCGCTCGCTGCAACCAGCGGCCAACGAGGCGCATACCTGGCATATGAGCGGGCACTGGTTTCCGATGGACCGCTACAACGCCGATTCGCTGCCGCGCAACACGTTCCATATCGCGATCGCGGAACGGATCGACGTGGTGATCCCCGCGGCGGGGGGGCCCCAGAAGATGGCGGGGGATTACCTCTATTATTCGGGTCGCGCCTCGCATTTCGGGGAAGGCTCGTGGGGGATGATCCGGGTCTTGGATAAATTGGACAAGACGTTGCAACCGCTACCGTCGCGGGAAGAGATTCCGGCGTCGGCTAAGGAGGTCTGTCCGTCCGACGCGCCGGTCAAGAATTTCAGCGTGTCGGCGATCGACTATGTGATGAAGTACAACAAGACCATGCCCGAGACGATGGAAGTCGATTTGGGCCGCAGCCTGAAGTTGGGCAATCAGACCGGCAAGGTCTACGTGCTCGACGGCGAAATCACTGCGGTCAAAGGCGGCATGCTCCAGCCCCATCCGTTGACGCTGCGGGTCAACGTGGGCGATTGCATCAAGATCAAACTCACCAATAAGATGGCCAAGGAGCGTGCAGGATTGCACGCCGATATGCTGGCGTTCGATCCCAAGGATTCGATGGGCATCAACGTCGGCAATAATCCCGGCGATCAAACCATCGGACCCGGCCAGAGCAAGGTCTACACGTTCTATGCGCATCCCGAGTACGGGGAGAACGGCGCCTTGATCCAGGATTGGGGCAACGTGGTGCAGAATCCCCGCGACGGGCTCTATGGCGCCATTATCATCGGGCCACGGGGATCGAAATATCGCGATCCGGTCAGCGGCGCCGATATCTCGCTGAAGAACTCGTGGCAAGCGGATGTCATTGTCGATCGGTCGATTCCCGGCAATGAGAACCGGCAGAACTATCGGGACTTCGCGCTGATGTTCCAGGACGAGGACAACCTGCTGGGCACGAGCTTTATGCCGTACGCGCAAAAAGTCGCGGGATTGACCGGAGTGAACTATCGGGCTTCGAATACCCTGGACTACGCATTGGACAACGACGGCTGCGACGTCGGGACGCTCTTCATGTGTGTGGCGGAAAAAGGCGGGGCCAACACCCCGCTGCTTGAAGCGCACGCCGGCGACCCGGTCATGGTCCACGTGTTCGGCGGATTCAACGAACAAGTCGGGGTCTTCGCCCTGGACGGGCATCAGTGGCCGGTGGATCGCTTCCGCGGCGCTCATCTGCACAGCTCGTTCGAGTTCGGAGGCACGTCCTATCTCCGCCTCGATCTGAAGGCGGGTGGCCCCCAGTCCTTGTCGGGGGATTATGTCTATATGAATCATCGTCCGGCCTATACGGATGCCGGACAATGGGGCATTTTCCGCGTGTTGGACAAAGGCGACAAGCGTGTCTTGGCGCTCGACGTTCCGCAATGGGAGATTCGTCCCGTCTCGCTGGATGCCGGACGACGATAACCCATGCTTGGCGGTTGAGTTGATCGTGGGGAGAGGGATCTTCGGTTCCCTCTCCCTTTTTTTTGAGAACGGGTCTCAGGTGATTCCCTATGCCGAAACGGGGTCTTTACCTGATTGCGTCTGTCAGGGGTATTCCGTAAGATCGCGAGCATTCGTGCCGTTTGTTGAGCCGTATCGCAGGAGGAAGGACTGATGGAGAATCGAGCGGGCCAAACTCACAAGCAACCGCCGCAGGACTCGGAATCGGCCGCGCAACTCTTGCGGGAGTTGGTGGCGCACTTGCGGCAGAACAGCGTCGCGCTCCGGGAAGAGTGGGCGCGGCGCATCACCGAGGCGCAACTGCTGACCGCGATGAGCAAGGAAGAAATCTTCGCGGAGGCCACGTCGGTGTACGACAATTACGTGGCGGTGCTGGAGTCGGGATTGGTCGAGGCGCTCGAGGCCTACGCGCGGGATCTGTCCGAGCGCATCATTCCCCGCGGCGTCGAAACGCACGAAGTGCTCGGCATCGTGTTGCTGCTTCGCGACGTGTTGGCGCGGTCGCTTTTCAAAAAATACCAGCACGATTTCGGCATGCTCAATCGGGTGCTCGACGCCTACGAGCCGGCCGCGAACCGGATCGCCAACACGGTGGCCGTCGGGTTCGTCCAGGAGCGCGAGCGCATCATCCGCCAGCAGCAGGAGGCCATCCGCGAGTTGTCGACGCCGGTGCTCCAGGTGCGGGAACGGCTGCTCATTTTGCCGATCATCGGCGTGATCGACTCGCAACGGGCGCGGCAGCTCACCGAACAATTATTGCGCGGGATCCGCGCCAACCGCGCCAAGGTGGTGGTGATCGACATCACCGGCGTGCCCTCGGTCGATTCCACCGTGGCCAACCATCTGGTGCAATTGGTCGATGCGTCGCGCTTGATGGGGGCCATCGTGATCGTGACCGGCTTGTCGTCCGAGATCGCGCAGACGCTGGTGACCATCGGGTTGGATTTGGGCAAGATCAGGGCGGTCGGGGATCTCCAGGGAGGCATCGAAGAAGCCGAACGGTTGCTCGGCTATAAGGTGGCGCTGATGACCCAGGGCTGACGATCCTCATGCGGGTTCCGATTCTCAAGCAAGGGGATTACCTCATCGCGTCGATCCAGGCCGCGCTGACGGATGCGGATCTTCTGCAATTGTGGGATGACCTGACCGATCAGGTGGGGAAGTATCGGTCGCGCGGCGCCATCGTCGACGTGACCGCGCTCGATGTCCTGGATTCCTTTGCCTCGCGCACCCTCCGCGGCATCGCGCATATGCTGCGATTGCGCGGCGCGCAAACGGTGATCGTCGGCATCCAACCGGACGTGGCGTTCGCCATGGTCCAACTTGGGCTGACTCTCGAGGGCGTCGCCACCGTCCTGGATCTGGAGGAGGGACTCGCCTATCTCGACAGCGTGCGGCCCCCGAAGAGCAGAGGCGACAGTGGTAGATGAGCGGCGTGTGGCGATCAACGCCGATGTGGATATCGTCACCGCACGCGAACAGGGCCGCGCGCTCGCCTCCCGACTGGGATTTTCCGGCAGCGAGCTGACCGTCATCGCGACCGCCATTTCGGAAGTCGCGCGCAATATCATCGAATACGGCCGGCGCGGGGAGATCGTGCTGAGCCTGATTCAGCAGGGCAACCGGCGCGGGATCGCGATCGTGGCCCGCGACGAAGGGCCGGGCATCCCCAATATCGCGCAGGCGATGCAGGACGGGTTCACCACCGGCGGCGGGTTGGGGCTGGGTCTTCCCGGGGCCCGGCGCCTGATGGATGAGTTCGACATCGTGTCCCGTAGCGGGATGGGCACCACGGTCACGATGAGGAAGTGGAAGCCGTGATTGCCGAGGGGGTCCTCGAATCGCCGTTGTGTCTGACCTGGAGCGTGGCGACCTCGACGCTCTCCGGTGAAGTCGAATCCGGAGATCGCCATCTGGTCCAGCCGTTCGAGAACGGCGTGCTCGTCGCGGCGGTAGACGGTTTGGGGCATGGTGACGAGGCGGCGGCGGCCGCAAAACTGGCGATCGGCGCCATCGCCGACAGCCCGCAGGACTCGGTGATCGCGCTCTTTAAGCGGTGTCACGAGCGGCTGATCCGGAGCCGGGGCGTGGTGATGAGCGTGGCCTCATTCTGGCGCGACGGCACCATGACCTGGGCCGGGGTGGGCAATATCGAAGGCGTCCTCATTCGCGAAGACTCGGAATCCGGCCCCTCGCGCGAACACATGCTGGTCCACGGGGGGGTGGTGGGCTATCAATTGCCGCCGCTTCGCGCGTCGGTGCTGCCGCTCGGGCGGGGAGACACGTTGATCTTCGTGACCGACGGCATCGCCCGGGGGTTTCTCGACCGGTTCACCCTGGCCAAAGCGGCGAAGACGGGGATGCCGGGCGGCTCCTCGGAACTCCGCCACATCGCCGATCGGATTCTCGATCGGCACGCCACCGGCGCCGATGACGCGTTGGTGGTCGTGGCGCGATATTGGGGAGCGCCGGGATGACCGGCGTGTGGGTCGATCAGTATGCGGCGGCGCTCCAGGAGTATCTGGCCGGAGCGGGAGAGGCCGCCCTTCAGCGCGCCTATGAATTGGGGCGTCGGGCGTTGACGGACGGGGTCGGAGTCTTAGACGTGGTGGCGCGCCATCACGAGGCGGTCAAACGGGTCCTGCAGGCGCAGGCCCCGGAGCATGGGGACCGCATCCTCGACGCGGCGGAGGTGTTCGCGAGCGAGTGTCTCTCCTCGTTCGAGATGACCCATCGCGGATTTCGGGAGGCGAATGCCGCGCTGCGGCGCATGAACGATCGCCTGGAGGAGGAAGCCAAGCGGATTGCCCACGCGCTGCACGATGAGGCCGGTCAACTGCTGGCGTCCGTGCATCTTGCGCTGGAAGACGTGTCGCGCGACGTCAGCCCCGCGCGAGATCGTCTGCGGCAGGTGCACGGCCTGTTGGATCAAATCGAGGGCCAGTTGCGTCTTCTCTCGCATGAGCTGCGGCCCACCATGCTGGACGATTTGGGGCTCCCGCACGCGCTGAAATTTTTGGCCGGCGGGATTGCCAAGCGGTCGGGCCTGATCATCGAGGTACAGGATGAGATCGAGGAGCGGCTTCCCCCCGCGGTGGAAACTGCGCTGTACCGCGTGGCGCAGGAGGCCCTGACGAACATCGTCCGTCACGCCAAGGCCTCACGGGTCGGCGTGAGCCTGGGGCGAGTGCCGGGCGGCGTGCAGTGCCGCGTGCGGGACGACGGCATCGGATTCGATCAGACCGCGGTCGCGGCCCGGCCGGGAGAGCGCGGATTCGGCTTGGCGGCGATGCGGGAACGTCTGGACGCCGTGGGAGGCACATTGCGGATCGAGTCGATGCCCGGCGGGGGAACCAATCTGTTGATGTCCGTGCCGATAAGGGAGTACTGATGGCTACCAAACTTGTGCTGGCCGACGACCATCCGATCGTTCGCCAAGGATTGCGTGCGCTGTTGGAACGCGAGGGTTTTCTGGTGGTGGGAGAAGCGTCCGATGGCGCGGAGGCGGTCCGTCTGGCGCAGGAGACGTTGCCCGATGTGGCGGTGTTGGATTTCTCGATGCCGATCCTCAACGGGATGGACGCCGCCCGGCGGATCGGCCAAACCTGCCCTAAAACCGTGGCGATCCTCCTGACCATGCACGCCGAGGATCAATACGTCCTTGAGGCGCTGCGGGCCGGGGTGCGCGGGTACGTGCTCAAAAGCCAGGCGGCCACCGAAATCGTTCAGGCCATTCACGACGTCTCGCGGGGATCCGTGTACCTCAGCCCGGGCGTGTCGCAAGTCGTGGTGCAGGCCTATCTGGCCAAGAGCGAACTGCCGCCGGACCCGCTCACTCCGCGGGAGCGTGAGGTCCTGCAATTGGTGGCCGAGGGCAAATCCACCAAGGAAGTGGCCGCTCAACTCGGGATCAGCGTCAAGACCGCCGAATCGCATCGCTCGCGGCTGATGGAGAAACTCGACATTCATGAAACGGCGACGTTGGTGCGGTATGCCATCCGTCGCGGCCTCGTCCAGCCCTAGGGCGGAGCCTGTCCATGAGCGGCCATATGCCGCGTTGTCGCGAGGCGTTGCGTCCTCACGTACGACCCAGTACGCTCCGGGCGCAACGCCTCGCTCCGCCTTGCATCTGACCACTCCTGAACAGGCTCCGCGGTTTCCCGCGTCCTCCCCTCACGTACGACCCCCAGTACGCTGCGGTCCGGTGCTCGCTCCGCCTTGCATCTGACCACTCCTGAACAGGCTCCGCAGCTTCCCGCGTCCTCCCTTGGAACACGACTCCTGAACGGGCTCCGCGGGGGACCTTCGCGTCCTCTTCCTGCCCAGTCCCCACCCCTGGCGGGGGCGTGCATCTTTTCTTTCCCTCCCCCCTTGCGGGGGAGGGGAGGGTGGGGGGTGCCTTTTTCTTCAGGTACTTCAGGGATTTTCCGTCGTCGATTCGTGGTTTAACCCGATTGTTGTCTTGGCGCCAAACCTTTATTCTGCCGGTGAGGCGGCTGGCTCAATCACAAGCCGGTCGCGGGGACAACGCTTCAGCCAGGGAGGGCGGTATGCATTGCGTGCGATGTAACGGGGTTATGGATCGCTTCATCGAACGAGCCGAACGAAGTCAGCGAACCGACAGCGCGGGGTGGCGGTGTCTGGGATGCGGGATCGTCCCCAGTCCGATGGTCACGACGCCGTTTGCCCGATGGCGCAAACAAGTCAGCCGCACGCGGAGTCAGGACGTGCTCCGGCTGGCGGTTCCCACACCGGTCGAGTCGCCACAGATCGAACGGCCGGCCCCCGCTCCTCTGGCCGTCCCATTACGAATGATCAAGCGGCGGTCGGGCAAACCCGTGCTCAGGCTCGTCTCAAATCCGCGGCCTAATGCCGTGACTGAACGGCTGCGAGCCATGGATCGGCAATCGGTCTCGGCGTATCGTTTGCAACCTCAGCCGCCACAGTTGCGCCTGGTCCCGCCGGGGCCCGCGCAGGAGCCGAATGCGGTTCCCGTGCACTGTGTCACCTGCCAGGCCGAATTGCATTCACCCCTCGATCAGCGGGAACATCAGGCCGTCTGCCAACCAGGAACGCGCGCTGCAGCCAAAGGGTAGTCGTCTCCAGGGGCCGGCTTCGGGTCGGCCCCTGGTTCATCCCCCCCGTAGAGAATTCTCCTCCGAATAATCCCATGATTTACCTGATTGTGAGGCCCGCCCAAATGGCCTATCCTGCGGGTAATTTCAACAGGAAGGAGGGACGAAGATGTTTGCGATAAAAATCGATGGAAAAACTGCTGCCGTGACCAACTCGTTTGACTCGGCGGTTTCGTATGCCGACGGCATTCGAGCTGCGGGACACCGGGTCACGGTCTTATCCTTGCTTCCCCAAGATCTGGGACCCGCAGTGCATTCATT
>JBDSOK010000085.1:0-6979 GCA_039914845.1 Nitrospiria bacterium
TTTACCAGCAACCACGCCGGCGGAATCCTGGGCGGCATCTCCAACGGCGACGAGATCGTCGTGCGCCTCGCGCTCAAGCCCACCTCGTCGATCGCCATCGAACAGGACACGATCGACATCCACGGCAACCCCGCCAAGATCGCCACCAAAGGCCGCCACGATCCCTGCGTCGGCATCCGTGCGGTGCCGATTGCCGAAGCCATGATGGCGCTGGTGCTGGCCGATCACTTCCTCCGCGACCGGACGAGTCAAACCGATCGTCTCCGCCAATGACCCCACCCATCGACGCCGAGCGCCGCCTCAGGCAATGGGCCGAGTTGACGAGCCTCTCGCTCAGCCTCTTGGAGGGCGGGCTGCGGGCGACCTATCCGGGTCTCTCGGACGAGGCCATTCACGCCAAACTCATCGACCGGCTTTTCCAGGCCCGCGCGCTGCGATGGCCGACCGAATGACGCCATCCTCGCCAAGCTTGTATCAACAATTGCTCGACGTGAGCGAGTTCTTCGCCCGCCACCGAATCGAATACATGCTCATCGGGGGCATGGCGGTCGGCGTCTGGGCCGCTCCTCGCGCCACGGCGGACCTTGATTTCGTCGTGGGACTCGATGAGGCCGGCCTCTCCACCCTGATCGACGCCGCCCGCGGCGACGGCCTCGTCGTCTTCGACGTCAAGCCTATTCACTTCAAAAAGATGACATTGTTTCGGATGTTCAAGCCGGGCGAAGGCGACCTGTTGATGATCGACTGCCTCCTCGGCGATGATCCGCATAAACGCCAAGCCTTGACCCGGGCCGTCACGGTAACGATTGAGGGCGGCTCACTGCGCGTGGCCACGGCGGAGGACATCGTGCTCCTCAAGCTCGTCAGTGCGCGCCCGCAAGACTTGGTCGACACGGAAGCCATCCTTCGTCTGCAGAAGGGATCGCTCGATCAACGCTATCTAGATGAATGGGCTGAGCGCCTGGTCGTGTCCCACACCTTGGCCGGGCTGCGCGCCAAGCTCGCCTAGACAACGACCACGAAGGGAGGAGCACGCATGACGAAAAATGTGGGTGGTTTGGATCGCTTTTACCGCTTCGGAATCGGTTTTCTCTCGCTGGCGCTGGTCTTCGTGACCGACCACCTCCTGTTGAAGGTCGTCTTCGCCCTCGTGGCGCTCATCGGGATCGGCACCGCGGCAATCGGCTATTGCCCGCTCAACGCGGCGTTTCGAGTCGATACGAGGAAAACCAAGAGCTGACCGCGTCTACGTCCCGGCGATCGTCATGCCCGCCACTTTGAGCGTCGGCGCGGAGATGCGGCTGCGGAATTCCAGGTCGTTGCCGACCATGTCGATCCGGCGGAACATGTCTTTCAGATTGCCCGCGATCGTGATTTCTTCGACCGGGTAGGCGAGTTCGCCGTTCTCGATCCAGAGCCCCGAGGCGCCTTGCGAATAGTCGCCGGTTACGGTGTTGACGCCGAAGCCGATCAAACTGGTGACGTACAGGCCGCCGGGGACCGAGGCGATGATTTCCTGCGGGGAGGAGGGGCCGGCCGCCAGAAAACAATTGGTGGGGGAGACGCCGGGCGGATCGCCCACTCCCCGCGCCGCATTGCCGGTTGACGGAAGCCCGAGCTTCTTGCCCGAGTAGGTATCGAGGAGATAACTCTTTAAGACCCCCGCTTCCACGATGGACGTCCGTCGCGTGGGCAACCCTTCGCCGTCGAAGGGCTTAGAACCCAGCCCCATCGGGAGCGTCCCGTCGTCGATGATCGTCACCAATGAGGAGGCGATCGTTCGCCCCAACGCCCCGGCCAGGAACGACGCGCCCTTGTACAGCGCGTAGCCCGAGACCGCGCCGGCCAGCGTGCCGATCAGGCGAGCGGCCATCTGGGGATCGAACACCACCGGCGCCTCTTGCGTCGGGATCTTCCGCGCGCCCAACCGGGCCAGCGCGCGCTGGGCGGCCGTCTTGCCGATCACCTCGGGCGGCTCCAGATGGCGAAACTTGCGATGGGTGGAGTACCAGTAATCGCGCTGCATCGCGCCGTCGCGGCTCGCGATCGCCACCACCGACAGCGAGAACGACGAGCTGCGGTAACGCCCATACACGCCATTGGTATCCGCATAGGCGATTTCGTTGCGGCTCTGATCGAACTCGGCGCCTTCGGAATTGGTGATGCGGGCATCGGCGGCCAGCGCCGCCGCCTCGGCCGCTTGGGCCAGCGCGATCTTCTCCTCGGCAGGGGGATCGCCATAGACCTGATCCCACAGATCAAGATCCGGGATCTGCGAAATTCCCTGTCCCTTGGTGGGCAGCCCCGCGTGGGGATCTTGAGCGGTCAGGGCAGCGCGGGCGCAGGTATCGGCGAGGAGCTGGTCGAGCGACGCGGGGGAGAGATCGGCGGTGGAACTGACGGCGGTGCGGTGATCGACGATCACGCGAAGCCCGAGGCGGCGCTCGCGCGCCTGCTCCAGCTTGTCCACCTGACCGAGCCGGACCCGGGTGGAAAAGTTGGTGCCCTCGACGGCGATGACGTCGGCCTCCTCCGCGCCGAGGCGGCGGGCCTTCGCGAGGAGATCCTCCGCGAGCTCACGATCGAGCGGCATGTCAGCCCTGCGTGCCGCCGACCGTCAGGCCGTCGATCCGGATCGTGGGCAATCCCACCCCGACCGGCACCGACTGCCCGTCCTTGCCGCACGTGCCCACGCCGGCGTCCAACTCCAAATCGTTTCCCACCATCGACACCCGTTGCAACACGTCGGGACCGTTGCCGATGAGGGATGCGCCTTTCACGGGATAGGTGATGCGCCCGTCCTCGATCAGATAGGCCTCGCTGGCCGAGAAGACGAACTTTCCGTTGGTGATGTCGACCTGCCCGCCGCCGAACGCGACCGCGTAGAGACCGCGCTTGACCGATCCGATGATGTCGTCGCGGGTGGATTGGCCGTTCAGCATGAAGGTATTGGTCATGCGCGGCATCGGACTGCTCGCGAAGCTTTCGCGGCGGCCGTTCCCGGTCACCGGCATCCCCATCAATCGCGCGTTGAGCTTGTCCTGGAGATAGCCCGTCAGAATGCCGTTTTCGATCAGCACCGTGCGCCCGGTCGGGGTCCCCTCGTCGTCGACGTTGAGCGAGCCGCGCCGAAACGGGATCGTGCCGTCGTCCACGATGGTACAGAGTTCGGACGCCACGCGTTGCCCCAAGAGATTGGAAAACGCCGAGACGCCCTTGCGGTTGAAATCCGCCTCCAGCCCGTGCCCGATCGCTTCGTGCAGCAAAATACCGGGCCATCCCGGCCCCAAGACCACGGTCATGGTGCCGGCCGGCGCGGGCCGCGCCGAGAGATTGAGGATCGCCCGCCGCGCCGCTTCGCGCGTGTAGTCGCGCCAGCGATCCTGCTCGAAGAAAAAGGGAAAGCCGATCCTCCCGCCGCCGCCGAAACTGCCGACCTGGCGGTTGCCGGCCTCCTCGGCGATGCAGGTCACGTTGAGGCGCGCCAGCGGACGAACGTCGCCCACCAACGTGCCGTCCGACGTGACGATCAACACCAGCTTGGACTCGCAGGAGAGGCTCGCCATCACGTCGGTGATGCGCGGATCGCAGGAGCGGGCCAAGCGATCGATCTCCTGCAGGAGATCAATGCGGGCCTGGAGCGGGGCATCGGTCACGGGCTGCTCGACCGCATAGAGATTCCGCTCGGCTCGCGGAACGTGGGGCACGGGCACCGTGGCCGAGCGATGCCCGTCGGCAGCGATGGAGCGCGCGGTCTTGGCCGCGACCTCCAATTGGCGGACGCTAATATCGTTCGAGTAGGCGTATCCGGTCTTCTCACCCGCCACCGCCCGCACGCCGACACCCTGCGAGATATCGCGCGACGCGGTCTTGACGATGCCCTCCTCCAGCGAGAGCCCTTCGGACACCTCGTACTCGAAATACAGGTCGGCATAATCGATCCGCTTTTCCATGGCGCGAGACATCACGGATTCGAGATCCGAGGTCGTCACACCGAAGCGGTGATGGAAAAAATCCTGCGGAACCAGCGCGCGTTCAGTCACCGTCATCTCCAACTCACCGGTCGATTATAGGAGGAAGCACACGAGGCGGTCAACCGCGACCGATGAGGCCGAGCCCATCCCCGCCCGGGTTTTGACCTCGCGAAACGTACGCTGGTAGCCTCCAAGTGAGGGGGAGGGCGGTCGCTGTCCTCCCTGCTCATGACACGAGATGCATCCACCTCATATGGAGGGAGATTTTATGACTTGCCAAGATGTCATGACCGCGAATCCAACGTCCTGCCCGTCCTCCGCCGGTGCGGTCGAAGCGGCGCAGATCATGCGGGACGAAGACGTGGGCAGTGTGCCCGTCATCGATGAAGGCACGCAGAAACTGGTCGGGATGGTGACCGATCGCGACCTGTGCCTGGAAGTGGTGGCCGAGGGGCGCGACCCCGTCGAAACCACGATCGGCGATTGCATGAGCGGGATGCTGATTACCTGCCGGCCGGAGGATGATCTTCAGGAGGCGGAGAGACTAATGCAAGAACACCAGATTCGAAGAATTCCGGTGGTGGATCAGCGCGGCTACTGCATCGGCATCGTGTCGCAGGCGGACTTGGCGCTCAAGGCCAACCAGCCCGAGGAGGTTCACGAAACGGTTCGGAGGATCTCCGAACCGCCCAGCAGGAAGGCGGCCTGATCGGCAAGAATGCGGAGAAGCGTTATGGGGTATTCGTTGTTCGTTGTTGGTGGTTCCGAACGACATTCAGCGAACAACGCCGTTCCACTCAGCGCTTGACGCCCCATCCGGCGCTGAGTAAGATCGGGCGCCATGGCCTCCGCCACCCTCATGAAGCGGCTGATCCGCGAGCGCCCCCACTTGCGGGAGCCGTTGCAATGGTATCGGCGCGTGAGCGCGATGTGGGATGAGGCGGAACCGGATGATTTGCGTGCGGTCTTGGTGCCCGCCGACGATCGACCGTTGCGACTCGCGCGCGGATTGCCGCTGCTGGACCCGCCCCGCTTTGCCGAGACCGACCTGTCGGGAACGGCCCGGACCTGGACCGGCCTGTTACGGGTGATGGCAACCCGCAATCGCGGCTTGGCGCAGGCCGCCGCCGCACTGAGCACCGCGTTCGGGAGCGGGGAATCCTGCGCCCGAACGCTCGCGCAGATCCTCGGCCGCCGGATCGACCCGCCGCTGCCCGAGGGGGTGCCGGCTGATTTTGTGGGCTACGTGCTCAGGCTGGCCCTGCGCCCGTCGCTGATCGCCCTCCTGCCCCCGCTTCACGAGGTGTTTTCCGAGCGGGCCTGGAACCGGGCGACCTGTCCCTTGTGCGGGTTTCCACCCGGGCTCGCGGAAGAGATGGACCGCGACCGGCGCCTCTATTGCAGCTTCTGTCCCGCCGACTGGGTCTTTACCCCGCGAGGATGCGCGCTCTGTGGGCATACCGCCGAACAGCACCTGGCGTGTTCCATCGAAGACGTCGAACCGGGCTATCACGTGGCGATCTGTACCCGCTGTACCGGCTACCTGAAGACGGTGCACCGCCATGAGGTCGGACGGGAGATCGATCCCCCACTCGAAGACCTGCTGACCGTGCCCCTTGATCACGTCGCGCAACAGGAGGGGTATCGGCCCTCCGCCGCCTTCATCCAACCCGCCGCGCCCGCGTGAACCTCGCGCTGGTCGACGAGATCAAGCGCACGGCGCGGGATCTCGGATTCTCCGCGGTCGGCATCGCGCCGGCCCGTGTCCTGCCGGCCCATCAGCGGGCCTTTCGTCGATACCTGGCGGAAGGCCGGCACGCGGGGATGACGTATCTGGCCCGCGAGCCCGAGCGCCGCGAAGACCCGACTCGCCTGCTTCCCGGAGCCCAAACCGTGATCGCCTTGGCGGCGCCCTATTACCAGGGGGATCATGGCGCGGAACCGGACGAACCGGCGGGCCGGATCGCCAGGTATGCCTGGGGCGCCGACTACCATGACGTGATCGAAGAACGCGTCGAGCGCCTGGCCCAATTCATCCGCGAATCAGCACCGGACTGCCGGGTACGGGTCGCGGTGGATCATGCGCCGCTCCTGGAGCGCGCCTATGCCCAGGAGGCGGGGCTCGGCTTCATCGGCAAGAACGCCTTGCTCATTACGCCCGATCATGGGTCATGGGTCCTCCTGGCTGAATTGGTGACGACCCTCGACCTCCCGGTCGACGAGCCCGGGATCAATCAGTGTGGAAGCTGCACGCGATGTCTTGAGGCCTGTCCGACCCTCGCGCTGACCGCGCCGTTCCAACTCGACGCCGCGCGGTGCCTGGCGTATCTGACGATCGAACACAAAGGACCGATGCCCGAGGAGCACGCGGCCGCCGCGGGCGATTGGCTCTTCGGTTGCGACGCATGTCAGGAAGCCTGCCCGTACAACGCCGCAAGTCCCGCCGCGCCGTATGAAGGACTCGAGCGCGAACGCGGACCGGGCCCGTGGCTCGGATTGGCGGATGCCTCCGCGTCCCGGTCGCTCAGCGAGTTCGATCGGCGCTTCGAGGGCACCGCGCTGCTTCGCGCCGGCAAAAAAGGCCTGCGGCGCAACGCCGACGCGATCGGACACCGGAGGGAGAAAACCTCCGGCGACGGTTAGCGTGGAGCGGCCGGGAGCGGCCGCCGCAAGGCCCGCAGGCGCTCCTCCACCGTCCGGCGGACGGCCGACCACTGCCCATCGGCCGGCATCACCGCCAGCGCCTGCCGATAGCGTTGAGTCGCGTCCGCGGACCGTCCCTGCTCGTCCGCCAGCCGCGCCAGCTCCAGATGCGCGAAGACATGCGTGGGCGCCAGGCGCAAGGCGGCGAGGTATTCGGCCTCGGCGTCATGAGATTGGCCCGCGCGCGCGGCCAGCCATCCCAGTTTATAGTGCACATCGGGATCGGACGGCCGGAGCGGGAGGGCGCGACGATAGCGCCGCTCGGCGGCCTCCCACCGGCCGCGGCCTTCTTCGACGAGACC
>JBDSOK010000086.1:0-9139 GCA_039914845.1 Nitrospiria bacterium
TGCCGATGCTGTCCCTGGAGAACGCCTTCACGAAAGAGGAACTGGTCGATTTGGAACGGCGTATCCGCGACCGCATCGGCGACCGGCCCATTGCTTACGTGGGGGAATTGAAGATCGACGGCCTGGCCGTCTCACTCCGGTACGAAGACGGCCTGTTCGTCCGAGGGGCGACGCGCGGCGACGGCTTCGTCGGCGAAGACGTGACGCAGAATCTTCGGACCATTCACCACATCCCCCTCCGGCTCGGCGCCGAGGCGCCACGGGTTCTGGAGGTTCGAGGCGAGGCCTATATGTCCCGGCGCACGTTTGCCGACATCAACCGGCGGCGACTGGAGGCCGGAGAATCGCTCTTCGCCAATCCACGGAATGCCGCGGCCGGCGCCGTGCGCCAGATGGACCCCACCATCACCGCCGAGCGGCGCCTCCAATTCGTTCCCTACGCGATCGGCGTGATCGAGGGTCGCGAGCTGCGCACGCACTGGGAGGCGCTGGAACTGCTCAGGACCCTGCGTTTCCCCGTGAGCCCGCACAACCTGCGGTTGCCGGACCTGGAAGCGGCGTGGACCTTTTCGCAAACATGGGAAGCGCAGCGCGAAGAATTGGACTTCGACACCGACGGCACGGTGATCAAGGTGGACGACCTCGAGCTGCAGCGCGAGTTGGGCGAGATCTCGCGGCGGCCGCGCTGGGCCGTCGCCTACAAATTCCCCGCGGAGGAAGCCACCACGCGCGTGAACGAGATTACGGTGACGGTGGGTCGTTATGGCGCCATGAATCCGGTCGCAATGCTGGAGCCGGTGCAAGTCGGCGGCGTCACCGTCCGCAAAGCGACGTTGCACAACGAAGACATCATCGCCAAGAAAGACGTGCGGGTGGGCGATTGGGTCGTGGTGCGGCGCGCCGGAGAGGTCATCCCCGAGATCGTCAAATCCATTCCCGAACGTCGCACCGGCGAGGAACGGGTCTACACCGTGCCCGCCTCGTGCCCCGTCTGCGACGGCAAGGTCGTCCGCCCGCCCGGCGAAGTCGCGTCCCGTTGTGTGAATGCCGCCTGCCGCGCGCAGCTCGAACAACGGATCAAGCATTTCGTCTCCAAGGGCGCGATGGACATCCGCGGCCTAGGCGAGCAATGGGCCCTGCGCTTACTGAACGAGGGGTCCATCCGCGACGTGGCCGACATCTACCATCTGACGAAAGAACGCCTCCTCGCTCTCGAGCGGGTGAAAGAGAAGACCGCGACCAACCTGCTCGCCTCGATCGATGCCAGCCGGGAGCGCCCCTTTCCGCGCGTGCTCTACGCCCTGGGCATTCAACACGTCGGCGAGAAAACCGCCGAGAAGCTGGCCGAAGCGTTTCGCACGATGGACGCACTGGCGAGCGGCGGTGAAGAGGACATGGCGCGGGTGCGCGACGTGGGGCCGGTGACCGCGCGCATCGTGCGCGCCTTCTTCGACGAGGCGGCCAACCGCGACGTGGTGAACCGCCTGCGCGAGGCCGGCCTACAGATGGCCTCGCGCCGGACCGGAGGTCCCCTGACGGGTAAGACGTTCGTCCTGACCGGCTCCCTCCCCTCCCTCACCCGCGGCCAAGCTCAAGAGAACATCCGCGCCGCCGGCGGCAGCGTCACCGACACGGTCAGCCGCAAAGTGGACTACGTGGTGGCGGGAGAAGAACCGGGATCGAAATTGGACAAAGCGAAGAAACTGGATTTGACGATCTTGAATGAGGCGCAATTTCTCGAAATCCTGAACCGGACGTAGCTCGTCGGTGTATCCCGTCTTCCTTGCATCCTGGTTACGGGCCCATGGATTCTTCATCGTCGTTATTCTCTTCGCTGGCTTCGGTAATCACCTCGAGTTGGTCCGCCAAGGCAAAGTAGTGCATCCCCGTGGTGCCCCAGTGCTTCCCGCTTTCGTAGAAGGTCTTGGATGCACCGGACGCCAGCGGATCGATCAGTTTACGTTTCAGGACCGGCATGGCTCCGATACCTGTCCCGCCTCCAGAGGCACCTTTCAATAGCACGTGGAATGACCTGCCGGTGGACAGATTTCCCTCATTCGTGACCCGGACCCTGGCGCGATACTCGAGATTGTTGTTCACCGAATCCTTGGTAATTTTCACGACCAGGTCGGGACAGGGTGGAACGGCATCGCGATCCAGATTGTTATTGGTTTCGTCGTGTTCGTCCACCAGACTCTGGGAATCAGCCACCACGCGGATCGTCACCTTGCCGCAGGCGTCCGGCCGCGCCAGGGTCGAGTGTACCCGCTGTGCGCTCATGGGCGGTAACGGATCATGCTTGACGGTATCTTTCCGAACGCCATCGACCAGAATATCCACCACAAATGGACTGTTTGCGGCCGTTCGGCCGCGATTCTGGACCACGTAAATGACGCGACCGTCATCTGCGAATCCTACGACTCCAAAAGCCAGATCAGCCTCTTGCGTTGGCGTCATCTTGTCCGACTTCGTCACCAGTGGGGTGATCGGGCCTTTCTCGGCGGACAACACCTTCACCTTGGGGGCGCTTTGCGCGCTTGTGTGCGACACGTTGAAGGCGGATACCGCCAACCACCCCATGCCGCACGAGATCACGGTTACCCACATCATTCGAGTCGCCTGCATCTCTTTCTCCCTTGGATATCTGCGAGAGACGGTTACCTCCCCGCCCGGCGAACACTCCCATCTCCGGCCGTCATCCGCTTGCTGGATTCCCGATTATTGACCCGCTTCTTCTTGTTTTCACCGTAATTTTTGGCAAGGGATTGATCCATCAACTTCCGCCACGTGGCGCCGATGCCGATCTTGACCGTCTCTTTCTGGCCGGTCACAGGGTTCCGGAACTTCATCTTGATCTTGTGTTTCTTCCCGTTCATGAACGATTTCTCGTGTTTGTAAGCCTTTTCCGCCGCCTCATCCAGCGACTTGCCCCTCGTCCAGCCATCCATGAACAGGAGCGGGCTGAGCAAGGTGTAATAGTTCAGCTCCGTCGAACCGTTGGAGGCCTTGGCACCCAGGTCCAACCAGACCTGGTTGAAGTTCGACCCGCCCCAGCAGGACACCATGTAGACCGCGTTCAGATTCATGGCCTTGCCGCCGTTGATCGTCTTGATGGTGTCGCGCGACGCCTTGCCGTCGGCGAACCCCAAACCGGGATCGCCGCAGTCGATGTTGTTCATGGTCTTGGGATTTCCACAGCCGTGGACATCGAGGAGCACATCGATGAGATACCCCTGCCCGTTCAAGTCCTCCAGTGTGGCCTTGAAGTTGTCGAACGTCGCTTTCGTATCGCTGAGCGTGACCACCTTGTCGTACTTCGGTTCAGCCATCTGCCGCAGACAGTCGGCGTAGAAATCCTCGCCGAACCGGTCTAGAAATACCTTCCCAGGCTTCGGGCCCAGCGCGTTCATCTGCGAGAGCGCACCCAGCATCTCTTTAAAACAGGACGCGGACTGGTTGCCCACCGCTTGGTCGACCTCTCCCACGACCGCGTTCACCATCGCCACATGCCCTTTGTGCACGGCATCCACCACGTCGTCCACCAGCTTTCCCGATTCCTTAACCACCTTCTTCGCCCATTTCGGCATGTCCAGATCCATATCACCGAATCCGGCGTCGAGGATGTCCTCCAGCGGGTCGAAGACCGCGTCCCGTTTGCCGCTGTAGGTCTGGGCCTGGTTCTCCTCCACGACAATCACGATCGCGGTGAGCGGTTTGGTCGTCCCCTTTCCACCCAATCGGGGTTGGAGCGGACCGGCCTCCGGTGCCGCCTTGAGACCGGGGCCACGACCATCTTGCTCCGAGGCGAGCACCGCATCCGCCATAGCCGTCAGGGTGATCACCATGGCAAACACCATCACCACCGATCGAACACGCACCCATCCAGAGCACCGGCTAGCCATTGCCGCACATGTCCACGGTGACCTTTGCCAGTGAATCCGCCATCAAATTCCCATACATCGCGCTCAAGGCGGCGTTGATCCCTTCGCGAAACGCATCCTTGGCCAGCTTATCCAAGTCGTTCTGCACGCCCGTAATATTGAAGTCGCCGATCTTGACCTTGAGTTTTTCGGTTTGGGAGTTGAAGGTCAGGCGACAGGCCCCATTGCCGTCAAAGGTCAACATGGGCTTCGCTTTATACACAAACTCGATGTCCGACATGCTCACCCCGACACCCGTCGCACTCCAGGCACAGGGCCCCAATTGCCACTTGATCTTGATGCCCTGGGCGGAAAGGCGTGAGATATTTTGGCTGATCGTCAGGCCCTGTGACGTGAGGTCGAACGAGGGTTTGTCGATTGTCAGCGTGAACCCACTGACGCCTCTAAATCGCCGACAGGACACGCGCACTTTCTTCCCCGTAATCGGGTCCCGCACCTTCACGTCGTTCTTATACGTCTTGTCCAGAAACTTCACCTTGATCTCGACCAAGGCCGCCTCGGTCGCGGCCTTCGCCATCATCTGCCGGCCTTGCGGGTGTTCGGCGAGAGGGATGGTGGTGTTCGTGAAGCTCACGGGAACGGCACGTCCCGTTTCAGCCGACACCGGGAGGCCGCTGAGAACCGACAGGACGGCCACGGTGAGCACACCTTCCGAGAGGAAACGGATGGACCGTCTTCGCCCAACCCGCGTCCCGGGACAACAGTTGATGCCGAATAGGTTTCTCAATCGTTCAGTGGGTCGGTCCATGAGATCTTTCTCCTGTATACGAGTGGTGTTGCACCGGCGTCTCCGCGCTCGTCTTCCGTGACTTCACGATCGCGTTCTCACGGCGGCGGCATTTCGTTCCGTGGGGTCAGCCGCACCGTCCGGGCCACGTGCCGGCCCCCGGGTACGTCGATCGCCTCCTCGTGCGGGTCGTAGCCTTCCGCGCGGACGGTCAGCGTGTGCGTCCCCACCAACAACCCCACCTCGTACGACAGATCGTTGTTCTGGCTGAGACGGAGGCCGTCGACTAACACCTCCGCGTCCACCGGATCGACCAAGATGATCAGCCGCCCCGCCGGGATGAGCTGAGAGCGAGACTCGTCCGCCGGCGGCGCATAGCCCGGGGATGGAGGCGGCCACGGATAATACGGATACGGGTAAGACCAGTACGGCGGTGGAGCATACGATGGGCCGCCAGAGGTGGTGCCCCCCGGCGCCGGACCATACGATGGCGCCTCCACCGACAGCTCCGCGGCGCTTTGAGCCTTCTTGCCCTGCTGGCGGAGTGGGATCTCTGATCCCCAAACCGTGTGGGCGACGAACAACAGGCCCAAGACGATGAAGGCTGCTCGCAGCGGATGTGCCGGCCTTCGCCGCCTTGTCCGGAAACTCGTCACTCAAGAACCACGTCGTCGAAGGTCCCGAGACCGGAAAAGGTGATGCCGACTTTTTTCGCTTCCTTAGGCGCTTTGAACATCGCCTGGAACGTCTTGACCTCTCCCGGCTTCAACTTGCCGGCCGTAAACCCGTCGATCTTGACGAGATCGTAGGTCTCGGCCGTGTCGTAATCCATCACCTTACTGTTGCCCTGGCTGATCGAAAAGTATTCGGATTCCTTTTTATTTCCGGTCACGGTCAGCGTCACCACCACCGACAGCACCGATCCGCGGCGCTTGACCTCGTTGAGGTGCGCCACCAGATCCGGATCCCCTTCGCTCTTGATGCTCTGAATGGTCTTGCGCGCCTTCGGCGTACCCAACTCATCCGCTTTGGCCATCGACTGACCGGTCGGGGGTTTCGCCGGTTTCGGTTTGGACGCCGTCGGTTTGGGCGGCACGGCCTTGGGGGCCTCCTCTGCCGCGTCCTCCGCGTCCTCCTCGACGGCGGCCGCCCGCGCTTTGACTCCGCCGCCGACTCGCCCGCCGGAGGCCGAGAAGCGATAGAACTCCTGAGGGGTCTGCGTCACGATGAAGTTCACCGCTTCGGTGATCATCTTGCGGATCGCCGTTTCCATCGGGGTTTTTGAGAACCCACCGAGACCGCCGCTCATCGCACCGCCAAGGCCGAAGGCACCGCCGCCGAACGCGGTGGCCGTTCCATCGACGCTGGTCGCGGCCAGCACGCGCGCGGTGCGGGTATCGATGACACGCAGGTCCATCGCCACGTGCGCCTTCTTGAACGACCCCGTAACCGCCCCCAGCAGATTGGCGCCGGGAATCCCCGCCAAGCCCCCGCCACCGCCGGACGCCCCGGGATCAAACCCGGTGATCGCCGCCGTCACCATCAACTCCGCGCCCTCGATCTCGCCAATGGCCGCGGCGGTCTGCTTCTTGACCCGGCCCGAGGCGCCGAGGTTCTGCTCGGCCAAGACCGCGTCCAGCTTGTCGCGTTCCAGCACGATGTAGCGGTTGGATTGAAACAACGCGTTGGTCAGCATATCGCTCATTCCCCGCCCGTATTCGCCGCGGTAATGACCGCTGCTCGACATCTTGTCTTCGAAATCGGCGACGGCGATCCGCGCCTTAGGTCCGTTGTACGCCGCCAATTGCGCCGAGGCCATGTCCTGCCCCCCGGAACTCGTCACCTTAGCCGACGCGCACGCGGTGAGACCGACGACCGCCACCCCTACCAGCATCAGATTGATTCGGTTCATCAACATTCCTCCTCGACTGTTTTCCACCGTCCACACTTGTTGTCGTCTCATGTTCCATCCCCAGACCTGCCGTCGCCGTCTTCGATCGGGCTATTCTTCGTCGTCATCGGCCGGCGGACGGCCGCCGCCCGGCTTGCCCAATTTCTCGTACCAGGGTCGCCCGCCCTCCACGGTCGAGCCCTCCGATGACCCCGAGTCCTCCCCGCCGAACGGGGTGAATCCCGGGACCTTACCGGTCAGCTCGTCGTAATCAAACGAGGGCTTGGATTCTTCACCGGCGTCCTCAGTCTCAGTCCCGGACTGGTCCAGGTCGGAATCGAGGTCTAGGTCAGAATCGGGATCCATATCCAGGTCCTCGTCCAACTCTTCATCCGATCCGGTTTCACTGGTCTCCTCGTCTGCACACGGAGCGGTGGACTTCGGGAACTTCCCAGGCAGTTTGATAGTGGGCGAACGTTTGGCACACGGCGATGCTTCCGAGCCGTCGTTGAAGACAGGCTCGCGCGCGGTCGGGGGAATCGTCGGTTTGCTCCCGACTCCGGCACGGTTCGAGCCCGGCCGAGGGCTTGTGGGCGTCTTGACCACGGGAGCCTCTTGCACATTCGCCGGCGACTTGAGGGTCTCGGCCGGGGCTTTGGGCTTCTTGGCGCTCGGCAGCTCGGCGGCCTGAACCGACCAGGCGCCGAGGAACACGAGCACCCCCATTGTCGCGAGCAGACGCGTGCATCCTGCGGCCGGCCTTATCATCGGTGAAATTCGTGTTCCTGATCGAAGATTCATCGTACGTATCCTTTCCTCGGCCGACTGTTCGTGGTCACCGATCGGTGCTCCCACTGCCATGCCCCGTCCAAACAGACCCGGGAGAACCTACCCACGGCCGCAGACATCCACCGTCACCTTCATCAACTCGTCGCTGATCAATTGTCCGTACATCCCGTTGAGGGTGACGTTCATGCTCTCCCTGAACGCATCTTTGATGAGTTTATCCAAGTCATTTTGCACCCCGGTAATGTTGAACCCCCCGATCTTGACCCGGAAATTGTCGCTGGCCTGATTGAACGTCAACCGGCATATCCCATTCCCGTCAAAGGTCAGCATCGGGCGCGCCTTATACACAAACGTCACGTCCGACATGCTCACGCCGATTCCGGCGGTATTCTCGACGCAAGGCCCCAACTGCCACTTGACCTTGATGCCCTGGGCCGAGATGCGCGAAATATTTTCACTGATCGTGAGGCCCTTCGTCGTGAGGGTGAACTGTGGTTCATCAATGCGCATCGTAAAACCGCTCACGCCCCTGAAACGCCGGCAGGACACGCGAGCCTTCTTGCCCGTCACCGGCTCCCGCACATACACGTCCTTCTTATACGTCTTATCCAAAAATTGGACACGGATATCGACTAACGATGCCTGTCGAGCCGCCGTCGCCATCATCTGGCGACCCTGCGGATGCTCGGCCAGCGGGATGGTGGTGTTGCTCAACGCCACCGGGGACTTCTGTGGCGTGGGCGGCTCCGCGGCCTGGCCCGACCACGCGCCAAGGACCAGGATCGCGGCGGCCCACATGATCAAGCTGGGCACGTTCGCGGAGGCCATCCCCTTGGCACAACGGACTCGCACGCGTGATATACAAACCATCTGCGTTCTCCTTTTCCTGCACACGATGAGGGTCGTGTTCGGCTTACTCCCCTACACCGCCACTGCTCTCGACGGATGGCGTATCCCCACCTACCCGCGGGAGGCTTGGGCAGAGCGGATTATGACAAAGGTCCCCTAGCTTATTCACGCACCAACAGGTTCCATCTGTTCTCTTGCCGCACTTACAGAAGGGCCTGCCGCCTAGTGCCCCGGCCCTGGACGAATTGGCAATGGCCTTCGTGTCGAGTGTTTGACCGACCTTGAAGCTCTTGCGCAGCTTGTCGCTATCGGCCTTGAACTGAAAAGTGGCTCCGGTGGCGATCTCCTTGACCGTCACCAGGCCGGTCTTGGCGTCGATGGACGTGATTTCGCAACAAGGCGTTCCGGCCTCGGCGCGCGGGCTCAGGACCAGCGCGGTCAATCCGATGACAGCAAACAGAGTCAGGCACGCGCTGAAACGCGCGATCGGGCTGTTCATGGCGTTCTCCTTTGTGAGGGTTGTGGAAGTCATCATTAACGGTGCCCATATCGGAGCCCGATCCTGGGCCCTGCCCCCAACCAGCCTTGTCATGGAATCGGGATATTCCGACACGGGAACGCGGCCAGCATCCCGCTCTTGTTGATCTGTTTCTTGATCCAGTCATCCACTCGGTGCGGACCTGGCGCGCGAGATGGCTCGTCGAAAACATCACCACCAGCGCCCCGACGGTCTCCCCACCGGCCTGGAGCAGACTGACCACGCGGAAGGTTTCGGAGGTATCCGGCGACGCCGCGGAGAGACGGGAGGGGTGACACTCGGCCAGCAGGGCCTGGGAAGAGTGTCCGAAGCCGGTTACCCTCGTGATAGAATTCCTCTCTCCCTCTCGTCGAAATCGTTCAGGATGGAAGAGGATCTTCCTACCTCAATCGGGAGGCCGAGCA
>JBDSOK010000130.1:0-3959 GCA_039914845.1 Nitrospiria bacterium
CGGCACCGATGCCGCCATTGCGACCGCGATCATTGCGCTGGCCCACAGCCTGCACCTCACCGTCATCGCGGAGGGCGTGGAGACGCACGAGCAACTGGATTTTTTGCGGGCCAACGGTTGCGACGAAATTCAGGGATTTCTGTTCAGCCGGCCCCTTGCCGCAGAGGCCTTTACTCAATTGCTGCTGTCCAAGAAAACGCTGAGATTCGACGAGCGCCTTCCCGTCGCGGACCGTCTCGCCGCCTAATCGAGTTTCACCCGTTCCATCAACAGTTTTGTTGCAGGACGCGTGACATTTTTGTAGGTGATCGACGCTTCGGTCGTGCCTTCCGACCTCGCCGCACCTTTACCGACGCTTTAACGCTCTCCTCGCACTTGGCCTTACTCTTGCTTCCCCCTGCTCACCGACGGATCGGGCCGAGCTTGAGTGGATCTCCGTCGAGGGGTCCTTCGCCCAGTGAGCCGTCGTCTTCCACCTTCACCATATGACAAGGAGAGTCCGCCCATGACGAGGTTCCGTCGTAACAATCTGTTTGGTTGGCTGGGAGGGTCCGCCGCCGTTCTTGGTCTGTTCACGATGATGCCTGTACCCTCCCATGCAGGCGGCACGATCAAGATCGACGACGATCGCTCGATCAGCGTGGGGGTGGGGCTGCGGACCAGCTTCAACGCCATCGAGGGTCAGGCTCCTGATGGGACCAGCCGGTCGAAAGATTTTGCCCTCGACAGTGCCCGGTTGTTTGTGAGCGGCCAGATGCTCCGGTCAGTGTCCTTCGAGTTCAACACCGAAATCGGTGACGATGCAGGGGCGGGTATCGGAGGTGGAGATGTTGAGATCATGGACGCCGTCCTCAAGTTCGCAGTTAACGATTATTTCAACGTCTGGGCCGGCCGCTTCCTCCCTCCGAGCGATCGGTCCAACCTGAGCGGCCCGTATTACCTCAACTCGTGGGATTTCCCGTTTGTCCAGAACTATCCGAATCTGGCCGTGGGGCGCGACAACGGCGCCGCCATCTGGGGCCAGATCAACAAAGGGCAGTTTAAGTACCAGGTCGGCGCGTTTGAAGGCCTCGGGGACATCGCCGCTGGACCCAACCAATCCGACTCGCTCCTGTACGCCGGCCGACTCGTCCTCAATCTGTGGGACCCCGAGCCGGGGTACTACAACAGCAGCACGTACTATGGAGACATGAAGGTGCTGGCGTTCGGATTGACCGCGATGGCTCAGAGCGACGCGGTCGGGACGGCGGCGACTCCGGGAGACTTCAGCGGGTGGAGTCTTGACGTGTTGGCGGAGAGCGAACTCGGTGGCGCGGGCGTCGGAACGATCGAAGGCGCGTACTACGACTACGACACCGATAACATCGCAGCAAGCATTCCCCAAGGGAACGGCTACTTTCTCCTGGTCAGCTACCTGCTGCCGCAGAAAATGGGCGCGGGAAAATTGCAACCTATCGTGCGGTATCAGAGTTTTGAAACCGACCCCGCCAACGTCGAGCACACGCGGATGGATTTCGGGTTGAACTACATCATCAGCGGCCACAACGCTCGTATCAGCGCGCTGTTCTTCAGCGATGACCCTGGTGGCGCCGCTTCGGATTTCAACGGCTTCAAACTCGGCCTGCAGTTCCAGATCTAATCGGAAAGTCGTTCTGACGAGGGGCGCGACGATACGAGGCGGTCGCGCGGATTTTCTACACCCTATTCGAGTAGGAGAGCGAGATGGCAACGAAGGATCGTAAGGCTCAGCAGGGCACCAATCGTCGTGAATTCCTCAAGCAAAGCGCCATGTTGGGGGTCGGCGCGGTCGCGAGCGGACTCCTGGGAGGGACGGCGCTGACCCGGTTGGCGCACGCGGCGGGGGAGGGGCCGATCAAGATCGGCGTGTTGCACTCGCTGTCGGGGACGATGGCGATCAGCGAGGTCTCGCTGCGCGACGTCGTGCTGATGGCGGTGGAGGAGATCAACGCCAAGGGAGGGGTATTGGGCCGTAAGCTCCAGCCGGCGGTGGTTGATCCGGCATCGGACTGGGACCTGTTCGCCGAGAAAGCGAAGTCGCTCTTGTTGCAAGAGAAGGTTGCGGTGGTCTTCGGGTGCTGGACCTCGGTGAGCCGTAAATCGGTCCTCCCGGTCTTCGAGAAGAACAACGGCCTGCTGTTTTACCCCGTCCAGTACGAGGGCGAGGAGTGCTCGAAGAACGTCTTTTACACCGGCGCCACGCCCAACCAGCAGCTCGTTCCCGCGGCGGAGTATCTCATGAGCGCGGACGGCGGCGGCTACAAGAAGTTCTATCTCCTGGGGACCGACTACGTGTTTCCCCGGACGGCGAACAAGATTCTCCGCGCGATGCTGCTGGCCAAGGGCGTCCCCGCGGCGAATATTGCGGAGGAATACACGCCGTTTCACCATCAGGACTATCAGACGATCGTCCAGAAGATCAAAGCCTTCGCCAAGAGCGGCGACGCGGCCGTGCTCAGCACGATCAACGGCGACAGCAACGTGCCGTTCTACAAGGAGTTCGCCAACCAGGGTCTGCGGTCCGAGGACTGCCCGATCATGGCGTTCTCGGTGGCCGAAGACGAGCTGCGCGGCATGGACACTTCCGCGCTCGTCGGCCACCTCGCCGCGTGGAACTATTACCAGTCGGTGGACACGCCGCAGAACAAGGAGTTCGTCAAGCGGTTCAAGGCGTATTGTAAGAAGGCGGGCCTGCCAGGCGGTGAGAGCCGGGTGACGGACGATCCGATCGAAGCGGCGTACTTCGGCGTGTATTTCTGGAAGCAGGCGGTGGAAAAAGCCAAGTCGATCGAGGTCGACAAGGTTCGGAAGGCCGCCTACGGCCAGAAGTTCCTCGCGCCGGGGGGACCGGTTCAGCTCGACGAGCGCAACCACCACACCCACCGGCCGGTCCTCATCGGGGAGATTCTCAAGGACGGCCAGTTCAAGATCGTCTGGCGGTCGAAGGGCCTGGTCAAACCGGAGCCGTGGAGCGAATTTACGAGCCCCGACAAGGGCTGCGACTGGGTCGATCACCAGGGGACGTATTCGAAAAAAGTGTAACGTGGCGAATCGCGTCCTTCGCATCATGTTTCCGGCTGTTGTGGCGGCGGGGATCGCCCTGGGGGTTCCCGCCGCCGGCTTTCCTGCGCCGCCTGGTTTCCTGACGGCGGATCTCGTCGGGACCGATGACGCCGCCCGGCGCGCCGCGGTGACGGCGCTCGGCGCGCGAGGCGAGGCCGACGCCCTGCCGGTGTTGCGCGCGTTGCGCGAGGGTAGTCTCGGCGTCTGGGCCGACCCGGACGGTTCTGCACGCGCCGTCATCACGGGGACGGCCGATTCTTCAGAATCCGGCGGTGGCACGCCGCTTTACGACCTGGGCGGCGAGCCGTTGCGCGGTCCCGATGGTCAGGCGCTGACCGTCTTTCAGACCTCGGTGCGGATGGTCGAAGCCGATCGCGCGCTCCGCCGGGCGGTCAAGGCCGCGATCGACCGCGTGGAACTGTCATCGGGCGACGCCAAAACGCGCGTGAGCGCGGCGGGACGCCTGGGGCGCGAAGGGGGGGATGACGTCGCCGCCGTGCTCGCCGAGGCACTGGCGCGTGAAGCGGATCGCACCGTCCGCCGCGCGATCGACGAGGCGCTGCAACTCGCACGGCTCTCCGACGCCGATCCCGCCGTCCAGAGTGCGGCGGTCGAACGGCTCGGTCTGCTCCACGGCGCGGGAGCATTGGACCAACTCAAGGCGCTGAAGTCGTCTCCCGATTCCGCCGTCGCCCTCGCGGCGGACGCGGCGGTGAGGCGAATCGAGCGCTGGGGGCTGTTCACACGGGGCATCGAGATTGTCTTCAGCGGGTTGAGCTTGAGTTCGATTCTGCTGTTGATGGCGTTGGGCCTCGCGATCGTCTTCGGTCTGATGGGCGTGATCAACATGGCCCACGGCGAGTTCCTGATGGCCGGTG
>JBDSOK010000131.1:0-13279 GCA_039914845.1 Nitrospiria bacterium
GACCAGTTCCACGCCCGCATCCCCCAAGACCCGGGCGACGTGGGCGTCATACGTCTCGCGCGCGGCGAAATCGGCCGGCGGCACGACCGTGGCGGCGATCCCCGCCGACCGCGCATGGTCGAGGGCCGGGGCGGCGGGCTTATCGCTGAGCACAAGCTTCACCTCGGCATCCAGGCGACCCTTCGCGATGGCGTCGAGGATGGCGTGGAGGTTGCTGCCCCGGCCGGACGCCAGGATGCCGAGCGCGATCGTGCGGCTAGGCATAGCGGACCCAGGGCTCGCCGGGGGCGATCCGGCCGACGATCGTGGCACCCTCGCCCAAGGCTTCGGCGGCGGCGCGCACCCGATCGGCCTGCTCGGCGGCGACCACCAGCAAGAGGCCGAGCCCCATGTTGAACGTGCGGTACATATCGTCGTCCGGGATGCGACCGCGCGATTGCAGCCAGCGAAAGATGGGCGCGGGAGTCCAGCGTGCGCGCTCAATGATCGCTGAGCAACCGTCGGGCAGGACGCGCGGCAGGTTCTCGGTGATGCCGCCTCCGGTGATGTGGGCCATGCCCTTGAGGGGGAATTCCCGCATCAGGGCCAGCACCGTGCGCACGTATATTCTGGTGGGGGTGAGTAAAGTCGCACCGAGCAGGCCGTCCAGCTCGGGGATCCGGTCATCAACCGCCAAGCCCTCGGTCTCGAACAGGAGTTTGCGCACCAGCGAGTAGCCGTTGCTGTGCAGGCCGCTCGATGCCAGGCCGATGACCACGTCGCCGGGCACGATCGCGGCGCCGTCGATCAGGCGTGAGCGCTCGACCACCCCGACCGCGAAGCCGGCCAAGTCGTAGTCGCCCTCGGCGTACATCGACGGCATTTCCGCCGTCTCCCCCCCGATGAGCGCGCAGCCGGCCTCCCGGCAGCCGTCGGCGATGCCTTTGATCACGTCACGCGCGCGGAGGGGCTCCAGCTTGCCGGTCGCGAAGTAGTCGAGGAAGAAGAGCGGCTCGGCGCCGCAGACCAGAATATCGTTCACGCACATGGCCACCAGATCGATGCCGATGGTGTCGTGGCGGTTGACCAGATTGGCGATCTTCAATTTGGTGCCGACCCCGTCGGTGCCCGAGACCAGGACCGGCTCGCGATAGCGCGCGGTGTCGAGGCGGAAGAGTCCCGCAAATCCCCCCAGGTCGGCCATGACCTCCGGGCGAAAGGTGCTCTTTACGAGCGGTTTGATGAGTTCGACGACGCGGTCGCCGGCCTCAATATCGACACCGGCTTGACGGTAGGTTTCATTGCTCACGGGGGGCCCAACCTTGCGCGAGATCATACAAAATCAGGGTCGAAAGATCAATTTGACACGTCCGTCGGCTTCCCGCTATGATCGGCGGCCTATGCGCCTCGAGAAGCGAGCGGTGTTCGTGACGGGCGGGGCCAAGCGCATCGGCAGCCACCTCGCGCTGGGCCTGGCGCGCCGTGGCGCGAACCTAATCATCAATTATCGGTATTCAAGCACCGACGCCCAGGCGGTGGTGCGCGAGCTGCAGCGCCTCGGCGTCGACGCGTTGGCGGTGCAGGGCGACGTGTCGAACGCCGCCGACGTGGAGCGCATGGTGGGCCTCGCCTTGGCCCGATTCGGCCGGATCGACGTCCTCATCAACAACGCGGCGGTGTATTTTAAAACCCCCTTTCCCGTGGTGACCGAGAGCGATTGGGACCTGACCGTCGATATCAACCTCAAGGGCAGTTTCCTTTGCGCCCGGGCGGTGGCCGACTCGATGCTCAAACGCGGCGAGGGCAAGATCATCAATTTTGCGGACTGGGCCGGGATGCGGCCCTACCGCGACTATCTGCCGTACTGCGTCTCGAAGGCCGGGGTGGTGGCGCTGACGCAGGCCCTCGCCCAAGAGCTCGCTCCCGCGATCCAGGTCAATTGCATCGCGCCGGGTCCGATCCTGTTACCGGAGGAGATGGATGAGGAGGATCGCGAGAAAGTCATCCGCGCCACGCCGCTCAAGCGGATCGGTTCGCCGGAAGATATCGTCCAAACCGTGTTGTATTTGATCGAGGGCACCGACTTCGTGACCGGCGGAACGTATCTGGTGGATGGCGGCCGCTTCATCGCCTGATCCGAGCCCGTCCATCAAGGGCCATCTCGGGAAGCAGCATTCGTCCGTCACGCTAGAGCCGCGTTGTCGCTGCGCATCCGGTCCTCACGTACGACACAGTACGCTCCGGTCCGGTGCTCGCTCCGCCTTGCATCTGACCCTTGCTGAACGGGCTCGCCGCCTTGCGGCTGCCGTGAAAAAAATGCAGAACCTCTTCGTTCCCTCCCCCCTTGCGGGGGAGGGGAGGGTGGGGGGTGAACCTGTCGATGAGAGGTTTTATCGATGTATCGAGTGACGAAGCGGCTGACGTTCTGCTATGGCCATCGGCTGATGGATTATGACGGCAAGTGCCGGGTGCCGCATGGGCATAACGGCGTGGTGGAGATCGAACTGCAGGCGGAGGGGCTCGACCGCCGAGGAATGGTGTACGACTTCGGCGAGATCAAGGACGCCGTCAAGGCGTGGCTCGACCGCGAGTTGGACCATCGGATGCTGCTGCGAACCGACGATCCGCTGGTGCCGGTGCTGCGGCAGATGGGCGAGCCGTTCGTGGTGATGGCGGAGAACCCCACCGCGGAGGCGATCGCCAAGCTGATCTACGATTTCACCAAGGCGCAGGGTTTTCCGCTCACGCAGGTGCGGCTCTGGGAAACCGAGACGTCGTGCGCCACGTACGACGGGTGAGAACCGGCCGCGCCGGAGTGCTCGCCAGCGGGGGGGTCGAGAGCGCGGCGCTCTTGCGCTGGAGCCTGGAGCGCTACGCGCGGGTGACGCCCCTATACGTCCGGACGGGCGCGCGATGGGAGGCCGCGGAGTTAAGCCGCTTGCGGCGGCTCGTGACGGCCTTCCGCGCGGTGCGGCTTGCACGCCCGGTCGTCCTCCATGTCCCGGTGGGCGACGTCTACGGCCGGCATTGGAGCCTCACGGGGCGCGGTGTGCCGGACGCCGACAGCCCCGACCCCGCCGTCTATCTGCCGGGGCGGAACCTGCTGCTGCTGAGCAAGGCCGCCGTCCACGGCGCGCTGACCGGCCTCGATGTGCTCCTGCTGGGCACGCTCAAGAGCAACCCCTTCCCGGATGCCACGCCGGAGTTCTTCGAGGCGATGACCCGCGCGATCCGGCTGGGCCTGGCCGCGCCGCTGCGGATCGAAACGCCCTTTCGGGATCTTCACAAGGCCGACGTGATCCGTGCCGCGCGGGACGTGCCGTGGGGGGAGACCTTCTCCTGCATCCGTCCGGCCGGGACGCGGCACTGCGGGGCGTGCAACAAGTGCGCGGAGCGACGCCGCGCGTTTACGGAAGCGGGGGTCGCCGACCCGACCCGCTACGCGACCCCTGTCGGCCTGTAGGCAAGATATGCCGCCCCACTGTATGTCGGTCCCCGGGAAAATCTCCTTCCGGTAGCTCCAGAGGGGCGGAGTACATTGGGAGAGTTATGAACTGTGACCCGCCCGGATTCTCTCCAAGGCGATTTTCGCGGCCTGCTGCTCCGCTTCTTTCTTGCTGTGTCCCGTTCCGGTCCCATAGACCTCGCCCCGGATCGTGAGTTGGATCTCGAATTGTTTGCGATGGTCGGGGCCTGACTCCTTCAGCACGGTATAGACCGGCAAGGAGTCGAAATCGCGTTGCGAGAGTTCCTGGAGATCGGTTTTATAGTCGGTCGCCTCGGCGCGGGACAGATCGTTGAGCACGATTTCGAAGACCCGCAGAATGACGTCGCGCGCGGCTTCCAATCCGGCATCAAGGTAGATCGCCGCGATCACGGCCTCGAGCGCGTCGCCCAACACCGAGGGTTTTTGCCGGCCGCCGGTCAACGCTTCCCCTCGACCCAGCGCGAGGGCTTCGCCGAGGTCGAGGGCTTCCGCCACGCGCGCCAGAGCGGTTTCGCTCACGATCTTGGACTTGAGCTTGGATAAATCACCCTCCGGCGCGTCGGGGAACCGGTGCACGAACAATTCGCTCACGATCAAATCGAGGACCGCGTCGCCCAGAAACTCCAGCCGTTCGTTGTCGCGGCGGGTGGGGTCGGGCGCTTCGTTGAGATGCGATTTATGGGTCAGCGCGTCGCGCAGCAGATGGGGGTCGCGGAAGCGATAGCCGAGGCGATCGCACAGGCGCTCGGCCGGCGGATCAAGGGACATGGGAGCGGACCACGAGGAACGCGCGTGCGCTTACGTGTCGTACCGGCGAAACAGCAGGCACGCATTGACCCCGCCGAAGCCGAAGGAATTCGACAGGGCGACGTTCACTCGAGCGCGACGGGCGGTATGGGGGACGTAGTCGAGGTCGCATTCCGGATCGGGGTGGTCCAGGTTGATCGTGGGAGGCAGCGTTTCGCGATGGATGGCCAGCACCGAGAACACGGCCTCGATGCCGCCGGCGGCCCCGAGGAGATGGCCGGTCATGGATTTGGTCGAACTGACGGCCTGCTTGGGGCTGGGGCCGAACACGCGCTTGATGGCGCGGGTCTCAATGGCGTCGGCCATGGTCGAGGTGGCGTGCGCGTTGATATAGCCGACCTCGTCGGGTTTGGTGGCTCCATCGGAGAGGGCCGACTGCATGCAGCGGACCGCGCCCTCTCCGTCTTCGGGCGGCGCGGTGATGTGGTAGGCGTCGGCCGATGCCCCATAGCCGATGATCTCTGCGTAGATTTTGGCATTCCGTCTTTGCGCGGTGTCGAGCGCTTCCAGCACGACGACGCCGGCTCCTTCGCCGATGACGAAGCCGTCGCGATCACGGTCGAAGGGCCGCGACGCGCGTGCGGGGTCGTCGTTTCGCGATGAGAGCGCCCGTGATGCGGCGAATCCCGCCACGCCCAACGGGGTGATCGCCGCTTCCGCTCCCCCGGCGATCATGGCATCGGCGTCGCCCCGCTGCACCAGCCGGAATGCGTCGCCGATACAATGATTCCCGGTGGCGCAGGCGGTGACCGCCGCCGAATTGGGCCCCTTGGCGCCCAGCCGGATGGCCAACTGTCCGGACGCCATATTGATGATGGTCATCGGGATGAAAAATGGCGAGATGCGCTTGGGGCCCTTTTGCTGAAGGACCAGGTGCCACTCTTCGATGGCTTGCAGGCCCCCGATCCCCGATCCGATGTAGACGCCCACCCGCTCCGCGTTCGAGGCATCCACCTGCAGGCCGGCATCGGCCACGGCCATGCGGCCCGCCGCGCAGGCGTAGTGGATGAACGTGTCCATCTTCTTCACGTCTTTTTTGTCGATGTACGTTTCGGGATCGAATCCCTTGACTTCGGCCGCGATCGTCACCGGAAAGTCGGTGGTGTCGAATCGGGTGATGGGACCCACGCCCGAGCGACCCGCGCAGAGGGCGGTCCACGTCTCCTCGACCCCGAGGCCCAGGGGCGTCACCAGCCCCAAGCCGGTGATGACGACGCGGCGGCTCATCCCGTTAGAGTTTCTCGTTGATGTAGTCGACCGCTTGCTGCACGGTCAAAATCTTTTCCGCGTCCTCGTCGGGGATTTCGATCCCGAACTCTTCCTCGAAGGCCATGACCAACTCGACGGTGTCGAGCGAGTCGGCGCCGAGATCCTCGACGAAATTGGCCTCGGGGGTCACGTCTTCTTCGTCGACGCCCAGTTGTTCCGTAATGATTTTTTTGACTCGTTCATCGGCACCCATAATGTTCTCGCACCTCCTCTTATGTTCATGTTCCCGCTTCCCCGATCGCCGACGCGATCGGGCCCATTACCCCATCCACATACCGCCGTTGACGTGGATGACCTGCCCCGTAATATACGCCGCCGCGTCCGAGGCCAGAAACGCGACCGCCTGCGCGACGTCCTCGGGTGTGCCGAGTCGTCCCAGCGGAATTTGCTCCCGCAGGCGCGCTTGCACGTCGTCCGCCAGGTGATCGGTCATCGCCGTCTTGATGAACCCGGGCGCGACCGCGTTGGCGGTGACGCCCCGATTGGCGTATTCACGCGCCACACTTTTGGTGAAGCCCAACACCGCCGCCTTGGAGGCGGCATAATTGGCCTGCCCGCTGTTGCCCATCACGCCCACGATCGAGGCGATGCTGATGATCCGGCCGCTGCGCTGTTTGATCATGATCCCCAGCGCCGCCTTGGTGCAGGTGAACGTGCCCTTCAGATTCACCTCGATGACCCGGTCCCAATCCTCCTCTTTCATTCGGATGAGCAGGCCGTCGCGGGTAATGCCCGCATTATTGACCAGGACATCGATGCGGCCGAACTCCGCCATGATGCGTTCGAAACCGGCGGCCACTTCCGCCGTGCGCGCGACATTCATGGCGAGTCCCAACGCGCGGCCGTCGATGGTCTTGGCCGCGGCTTCGGCCTTGTCCGCGTCGACATCGGCCAGCACCACTGCGGCGCCCGAGGCGGCCAGTGTACGGGCGATGGCGAGCCCGATGCCCTGGGCGGCGCCGGTAATGAGCGCCACCCGGTTGTGGGCGTTCGCCGCGCTCGGCACGGTCACGATACCACCTCCGCCGATGCGGCGTCGAGGGCGGCCCACGCGGCCTCAATCGTGTCCGGCGTGTCGACGTTGAGCACCCGGACCGAGCGGTCGATTTTCTTGGCCAGACCGGAGAGCACGCGTCCGGGGCCGACCTCGATGAAGAGCGACACGCCGTGATCGATCATGGTGCGGATGGTTTCCTCCCAGAGCAGGGGCGACGACAGTTGGCGGATCAACGACGGCACGATCGCGTCGGCGGTGAGCAAGGGCTTGGCGTCGGCGTTGGCGATGACCGGCACGGCGGGATCGCACCAATCGGCGCGATGCAGATCGGCGGCCAGCCGTTGCGCGGCATCGCGCATGAGCCGGCAATGCGAGGGCACGCTGACCGGCAAGGGGATCACGCGCTTGGCGCCGGCGGCGCCCGCCAACTCGATCGCGCGCTCAACGGCCGCCCGCTCGCCGGCGATCACGATCTGTCCCGGCGCGTTGAAATTGGCCGCTTCGACCACACCGATTGCCGAGGCGTCGCGGCAGACGGCCGCCATCGCGTCGCGGTCCAGTCCCAGCACCGCGGCCATCAATCCCGTGCCCGCCGGCACGGCCTCCTGCATGTAGCGTCCGCGCTGATGCACCAGCCGGACCGCCTGCGTGAAGGGCACGGCGCCGGCGCAGACCAGCGCCGTGTACTCGCCCAGGCTGTGCCCCGCCACATACGCGACCGGCACCGGTCGCCGCATGAGCACGCGCCACGCGGCGACGCTGGCGGTGAGCAGCGCCGGCTGGGTCGTGGCGGTGAGATTGAGCTCCGCCTCCGGGCCCTCGAAGGACACCCGCGAGAGATCCCACTGTAACGCATCGGACGCCTCGACGTAAGCCGCCCGGGCTTCGGGAAAGCGCTCGCTGAGGGCGCGGCCCATGCCCACCGATTGCGAGCCTTGGCCGGGAAAGAGTAATGCGATCTTGGGAGAGGATGTGGCGGTCATAACCTGGCGAACGGTGGCCCGATATTGCGCAAAACGCTCCTGGTTGTCAAGCGGATTTTCGGTCCGGCGGGATTCACGGATTTTACCAGCGGACCAGCGCCGATCCCCACGTCAGCCCCGCCCCGAATGCCACGAAGAGGAGCAGATCATCGGCCGTGACGCGCGAAGTCCGAACGGTCTCATCGAGCGCGATGGGGATTGAGGCGGCGGAGGTGTTGCCGACCCGCTCGAGATTCATCACCACGCGATCGGGGGCCATCCCGAGCCGCTCGCCCACCGCTTCGATGATCCGGCGATTGGCCTGGTGCGGGATCAGCAGGCCGACGTCGGCCACCGTGACGCCATTGGCTTTGAGCGCCTCCCCAGCGGTGTCTTCAAGCGCCCGCACCGCGACCTTGAACGTTTCGGCCCCCTTCATCCGGATGAATTGCAGACGTTGCCGGACGACGTCATCCGACGGCGGGTGCCGGGAACCGCCGCCGGGCACGTGGATCAGATCCCACAGCGCGCCGTCGGCGTGAAGATGGGTGGAGAGGATGCCGGCCCCACCCGAGTCGGCCTGGAGCACGACCGCGCCCGCGCCGTCGCCGAACAGGATGCAGGTGGAGCGGTCGCTCCAATCGACTACCCGGGAGAGGACCTCCGCGCCGATGACGAGCACCGTCCGCGCCGCTCCCGACCGGATATAGTGGTCGGCGACCGAAAGACCATAGAGGAATCCGGTACACGCCGCCCCGATATCGAAGGCGAAGGCCCGCGACGCCCCGATCTGCGCCTGGACCAGGCAGGCGGTCGCGGGAAAGAGCATATCGGGCGTGGCGGTGGCGACGAGCACGAGGTCGAGATCGGCCGCACGGACGCCCGCGGCCTCCAGCGCCCGCCGGCCGGCCGCGATCGCCAGGTCCGACGTGGCTTCGGATGCCGCCGCGATGCGGCGCTCCCGAATCCCCGTGCGCGCGACGATCCATTGATCGGTGGTGTCCACCATCCGCTCGATTTCGGCGTTGGCCAGCACGCGTTCGGGGAGGTAGGAGCCGGTGCCGATGATCCGGGAGCGGAGCACGTCAGGTCTCGGCGCCGAGGCGGGGTTCCACGTGGCGTTCGATATCGTGGCGGATGTGGCGATTCACGTCGCCGGCGACGAAGTCGCGCGCCACGCGAATGGCGTTCTTCATGGCTTTGGGCGATGAGCGGCCGTGACAAATGATCGAGACCCCGTTGATCCCCAACAGCGGCGCTCCCCCGTACTCGGCATAATCCACTTGTCGCTTAAATCGCCGGAACGCGGGTTTCAACAACCAAAAGCCGAGCCCGCCCAGGACCGACCGGCCGATTTCACGCCGCAGAACCTGCATAATCGCCTCGGCGAGGCCCTCGCTGATTTTTAGCGCGACGTTGCCGATGAACCCATCGCAGACGATGACGTCGGCGTTGCCGGTATAGACATCCCGTCCCTCGACGTTGCCGATGAAATTGATCGGCGTGTGTTTCAGCCGCTTGAACGTTTCCTTGGTGAGCTCATTCCCCTTGGTGTCTTCTTCGCCGATGCTCAATAAGCCCACCCGCGGTGCGGTGACCGCCAGCATGCGTTGGGCGTAGACGTGACCCATCAGCGCGAACTGGACCAGGTGTTGAGGCTTGGAATCGACGTTGGCGCCGACATCCAAGAGCACCGCGATCCCCTTGAGCGTCGGAAGAATCGTGGCGATGGCCGGCCGCTCGACCCCCGGCAAGGTGCCGAGCAGGACGAAGGCGGTGGCCATCGAGGCGCCGGTATGCCCGGCGCTGACGACGGCGTCGGCCTCCCCCGATTTGACCAGCTCGGTGGCGCGCCAGATGGACGAATCGCGGCGACGGCGGACCACGAACGACGGGCTTTCGTCCATGCCGACCGCGGTCGGCGCGTGACGGATCGTCAGGCGAGGGGACGGGGGGTGTTTGGACAGTTCGGCGCGGATGCGGGCCTCGTCGCCGACGAGGACGATCGCGACTCCTGAGTCGGCCTGAGCGGCGAGGACCGCGCCGGCCACGACCGCCGGCGGTCCATCATCGCCGCCCATGGCATCCAGGGCGATCCTGATGGGGACGTTCGGCGGGCGCTGTTCCACGCGGGGGAGCGCTTAGACCTCTTTGACCGCGATCACGTTTCGCCCGCGATAGGTGCCGCACGAGGGACACACCCGATGGGGCAACTTCGGCTCGCGACACTGTGGGCAGACCGTCAGCGTCGGGGCCGACATGGCGTGGTGGGCCCGGCGTTTATCCCGCCGTGCCCGCGAAATCTTGTGTTTCGGATTGGCCATCAGACATCCTTTCGCGCCGGTTGGACGACCGTGTGGACCACGGATTCTCTAACCGCGCAGTTTACGTAATTCTTCCAACCGAGGATCGACCGGCGGGGAATCCTCGCACCCGCACGCGCCCTCGTTGCGATTTTTCCCGCACATGGGGCAGAGCCCCAGGCATCCTTCCCGGCACAGCGTGCGCATCGGCACGTTGAGCAGCAACTGTTCCCGGACCAAGTCGTCGAGATTGAGAATCGGTCCCGAGTAAAATGTCACCTCCAGTTCGCCCCGCCGCAGCGCGCCGGTGTCTTCGCCCTCGACCGCCGCGGGCAACGGCAGCGCATCGACGGCGCACGGCGCCATCACGGTCAACGCGACCGGCGTCAAACACCGACCGCACTCGACCTGCACGCGTCCCGTCACGTCTCCCTGGATGAAGTACCGATCGTCTTCCGGGGTAATGCGGAGGGACACATCGACGTCGTCCAGCAGAGAGACTCCTTCCCCCAACGGATCGAGAAGGTGTCGATCGTGCCGATAATCGAGGGAGAGACCCTCAACCGGGATGTCAGAGAGCCGCACGGACATGGTCGCCATTTTCAACGTAAAGCGTGCTGACTATAAAGAATGTCCGCGAATGTTGTCAAGCGGATTCGCCCCGCGTTAAATGCCTTCGCGTCGCAACAGGAGCAAGGCCCGCTCCGCTTTACGCCGGAGTTCGGGATCGGTCCCGGGTGCCGACAACCTCTCATACTGCACGGCGGCCGCCGTCGGATCGAGGTTGAGTTGGTGAAAGCGGGCAAGATGCCAGGTTTCTCGCGACACGTCGCCGAGCGCGGCAAACGATCGTGCGAGACGTAGGTGAGTCGTGGGGTCGAACGGCTCGCGCTCGAGTGCCGCGTCGAAATGGACGATGGCCTTGCGATGGTCGCCGGATTCCTGGGCCAGGATCCCGAGCACGATCGACGGCACGGCCTGGGTCGGATCGTCGGCGAGGCTGCGCGTGGCCTCCGCCTGCGCTTGATCAAGCAAATGGGCCTTCAGGAGGCTCAACGCGAGATCGGCGCGCGCTCGGGCGTGACCCGGGTCCTTCGCGAGGACCGCCCGAAATGCGGCAATCGCCGGGGCGATGCGGTCGTGTTTTAAATGATCCACGCCGAGCAAGTACTGTTCGCGAGGCCCGGGGCCGTTCGTCACCGTCGCCAGGCTGGCGCGTACCCGTCCCCAGTCGGCGGGGGACAAGACGCGGGCGGGAGGAGGCGCGGCGCTCGCCATGGTTTCCACGACGCGCAGCCGTTCAGCGACGCCCGGATGCGTGGTGAAGTACGCGGGAACCATCGGAGGGTTAAACCGTTCGTAGACCTCGAGTGCCTGGAAGAATCGGGCGAGCGCGGAGGGATCGTATCCCGCTTGGCGAAGATAGGCGACCGCTGAGGCGTCGGCCTCCGACTCATGCTCGCGGCTGTAGGCCAATTGCAGGTGATAGCTCGCGCCGAGGGGAAAGGCCAAGGCCGCGGGGTGTCCGCCGGATAAGAGGAGGGCCGCCAAGGTCGCGAGATTGAGAGCCAGGATTTGTTTGCGGTCCTGAAAGAAGTGATCATGGGTGACATGGCCGAGTTCGTGGGCCAGCACGCCGGCGAGTTCGTCCTCGGCCGAGAGCTTGCTCAGAAGCCCGGTAAACACAAAAATATAGCCGCCCGGAATGGCGAACGCATTGGGTTGCGGCTCGTCGATGACGAAGAAATGAATGGCGGACGGGTCCGCATCGATGGCCCGCAGGAGTCGTTCCCCTGCCCGCTGAACGGGTCCGTTGACATCCGGGTCGCGGACAAAGCGATACGTGTGCAGGGCTTCCGCGAGGAAGGCCCGCCCGTATGCTTTGGAAGCCGAAGAGGGGGGCACGTCATTCGGCTCGCCGGAAGGCGGCGAGGGCGAACTCCGCCCGGCGCACCCCGCTGCCAACGTCGCGAGGGCAAACCAACCGAGAAGCGTGAGGACGGCGAGGGAACGCGTGACGGAACGACGAGACATTCCGTCAGCGTAACAAAAACTCGAACTCTCCCGCCAGGCGTCGCTACTTGCGCTTGTGCCGCATTTTTTTGCGCAGTTTGCTGTATTTATGTTTGCGCATTTTCTTGCGGCGTTTTTTGATGACACGCGACATGAGTACTCTCTGTGGGAGCGGAAAGGCGCCATTGTACGGATTCGCCCGATCGAATGCAAGCGCCGGGTCGCCGCGACGAAACAGCGCCCGCATCCCGGCGTCGCTTGACCACGGGATACCGACTCCCTATAATGCGACTCATGTCTCGATGGGCGTGCGTGTCAATGCTGGTCCTGGTCGCCGCCTGCTCGAATGGTCCCCATCTTTCGGACGACGGCCGATGGATTCATCGCGTGAGCGACTTGGTGGCCTCGTTGGAACGGTCCTATCAGCGAGAGAACCTCCCGGGACTCTTGGCGGGTATGGCTCCGACGATGCCCGGTCGCGAGGCGGTGCGTGAAGCGGCCGAGGCGGCGTTTGCCCGCTATGACCGGATTGATCTCGCGCTGACCATCGACCGGATTCACCTGGACGGTCCCACCGCCACGGTCTTTTTACACTGGGACGGGAGGTGGGGAGCCCCCGACAGCGGTGACGGCATGGTTCGCCAAGGTGCGGCGAGGTTTGTCGTCGCATCGGGGGAGCCGCTCCTCCTGTCCGACATCCTGGGCGACAGCCCATTCGTCCCTGTGTCTCGCCCCTAACGCGGCGTCTCCGCTTCGTGCTGCCGTCTCCTTCTGATGTGCTCATCGTGGGCGGTGGTGTGGCCGGATTGCGGGCCGCACTGGAAGCCGCCAAGACCCGGGGGGTCACCCTCGTCAATAAAGTCCGCAAGAACACCAGCAACAGTGCGTACGCCCAAGGCGGCATCGCGGTGGCCCTGGGCCGGCGGGAGGACCGGGATGCGCACCTGGCCGATACCGTGCGCACGGGGCGTGGGTTGTGCCGCCCGGGGGCCGTCCGGATTCTGGTCGACGAGGGGCCCCGTCGCGTTCGCGAACTGATCCGTTGGGGGATCCATTTCGACCGGTCGGGCCGCGGATTCGCGCTCGCCCACGAGGGCGCCCACAGTCAACGCCGGATCTTGCGGGCCCGGGGCGACGGCATCGGCGCAGAAATGACGGGGACGCTTCTTGGCCTGGTCGAGAAACATCCCCGCATTCGGATCGCGTACGGGGCGTTTGCGACCGATCTCTGGATCGAGGATGGGCAGTGTCTGGGTCTGTGGATCCTTCACCGGGGGCGACTCCACGCCGTCCCGTCGGCGGCGGTGGTGCTGGCGACGGGAGGAGTCGGGCAGGCCTATCGGCAGACGACCAATGCCTCGGTCGCGACCGGGGATGGCCTGGCGATGGCGTTTCGAGCAGGCGCCGTCTTGGAAGATCTCGAATTCGTCCAATTCCATCCGACCGCCCTGGCCCTCTCGGG